>NZ_JIBB01000001.1:0-219414 GCF_000620525.1 Acinetobacter sp. UNC436CL71CviS28 | reverse complement strand
AGGAGACCATAAACAACGGATCGCTTCAACAATAAATTTCCAGAGGATTGAATCGATTTTGAGTTTTCTGTGACCACGTCTACGTCTAGCGAAGGTGTTATCAGAAGCATATCGAGCTTGATAAACGTCATTGATGCTATTTCTTTTAAGCTCACGATAGATCGTACTAGGATGTCTTTTAATGAGTTCAGCAAATTTTCTGGCTGAAAAGCCTTCTTTTCTTGACTCAAGCATTAATGCAGTACGATCTTCAAAGTTAAGATGATGGTATGACAATTTTATATACTCCATAAACCCTTTAAATTAATTAGGTGGTTTATGTCGCACTTCAAGTTTTACTCTGCCAGGTTATGAAGTGTTTAAGCATGTTGCTGAATAATTAAAATGAATTATTTAAAATAAATAAGAATATAGAATTAGGTAATTAAAATAGGAAGTTGTTATGTTTTAGGTTAATCTTAAATTAATTTAATATTACATTGGTTACATATAAATAAGATTTAAAGATTATCTAGATGAGTTTTGCTTTATTAAAAAAAATAGGAAAAGCACTTTAGTGCTTTTCCTATTATTATTTATTATTACAGTTTAGAAAATTATGCCGGAATCTTTTTGGCTTGCATTTCACGAGCCCAGACGCGATGTTTGAGCAGTGCAGTTTTCAGCTGTTCTTGAACAGCTGTAAAGTTCGGCATAGTAATTACACCTTCATCAGGTTCAATAAGAGGCATGGTAGTAATTAATCTTTCATTCCCGTTCAGGAAGACCAGTGGTTTCAGATGCTTATAGGTTTCCATAATATAATGCATCAGATAGCCTTCCTGATCTGGTACAACTTCCTTGGTACCACCAAGTACTACAGTTGCATCATAGAAAATCGAAGGTTCTGACTGATAGTTTCCTTTGAGCGGTAAAGTCGCGTTTGTATCAGAAGTCACGAAACCGCTATGATCACTGATACATTCAAGGATAACGCCTTCCTTGATTGCCCAGTCCTGAATAGTTTCAAATTCCTGCATGCTGAAGCCATCTTGTACCAGCAGGGCCAGACGGCGTGCACGAATATCAAGTGGCGGGAAGGCCTCCTGACTCAGGCGTTTTGACGGAGTAACAGTTGCTAGCTCGCGTTTTGGTGGCATAGGAAGTGAAAGCTTCTGTGCAACATAGCTCGCCAAGTCATCGTCGATATAGCTGAGCATTTCATTGACGATACGTTCACGGATATAAGCACGTTTAACTTTGGTAAGCTCAAATACATAAGCATCTTTAATATGCTGTTGCTCATGTGGAGTCTGGCTAACATAAAATAGACGTGCCTGACTAAAGTGATCATTAAAAGACTCACTACGCTCACGTACCTTATGTGCATCTACACGTTCATAGTAGCTTTCAAAACCACCGCCACTTGGTGCAGGTGGAGTTTCACGTGGCCAGTTGTTATCAATCGAATTAGGTTCATAGTTTGCCTGACCTTGATGCACAATCCGCTGATGATAACCATCACGCTGATTATTATGGAAAGGACAAACGGCACGGTTAATTGGAATCTGATGGAAGTTTGGACCCCCAAGGCGTATTAACTGGGTATCTGTATAAGAGAACAGTCGTGCCTGTAGTAACGGGTCATTACTAAAATCAATACCCGGTACAACATGTGCCGGACAGAAAGCTACCTGTTCAGTTTCTGCAAAGAAATTATCTACATTACGGTTTAGTGTAATTTTACCAATTGGAGTTACAGGGACCAGCTCTTCTGGTATTAATTTGGTGGCATCCAGAATATCAAAATCAAACTTATGCTCATCCTCTTCAGGAATGAGCTGAACACCGAGTTCCCATTCCGGATATAAACCGCTTTCAATAGCATCCCACAGTTCACGGCGGTTAAAATCAAGGTCTTTACCATTGATTTTTTGTGCTTCATCCCAGAGTACCGAGAATACACCTTGCATCGGGGTCCAGTGGAATTTCACAAAGTGAGATTTACCTTCAGCATTGATCAGGCGGAAAGTGTTCACCCCGAAACCCTGAATGCCGCGGAAACTTCGTGGAATTGCACGATCAGACATTAGCCAGATTACATGATGCGCTGTCTCTGGTGTAAGTGAAACAAAGTCCCAGAAAGTATCATGTGCTGAAGCTGCCTGAGGGATATCATTGTGTGGTTCGGGTTTAACAGCATGTACGACATCTGGAAACTTTATCCCGTCTTGAATAAAGAAGACCGGCATATTGTTACCCACCAGGTCATAATTTCCCTCAGTGGTATAAAATTTCATGGCAAAACCGCGAACATCACGTGGAATATCTGGTGAACCGCGTGAGCCCTGTACAGTCGAGAAGCGTACAAACATAGGTGTGGTAATTTGGGTATTAGTCAGGAAGGCCGCCTTGGTAAACCGTTCATTTCCTTCATAAGCCTGAAATACGCCATGTGCACCAAAACCACGGGCATGTACAATCCGCTCCGGAATACGCTCATGGTCAAAGTGGGTAATTTTTTCCCGCATGATAAAATCTTCAAGCAGGGCAGAGCCACGCGAACCTGCTCTTAGCGTATTCTGGTTATCTGCAATTTTTAAACCCTGATTGGTCGTCAGTGCATGACCCGTAGCATCACTTCGTGCACTATTTAAGTCAAAAGTCTTGAGGTTATCGTTTTCTTTATCTGGTGTGTCGGCGCCTGCCAGCTCACTTTTAGAATAATGTTGATTCGTCATACCATGCCTCTATTGTTTTAGGTGTGTGTACTACAAACTTCAAAGACAACCTTTATTCAGGTTGAATCAGCTGATTTAATTCACGGCAAGCCTGATTCAGGACTTTATGCAACTTTTCTTCAGGCGCACCCTCTGCATAGAATCTGAAATCATGAAGCTTGCCGTTATAGTAAATAGAATAGAAAAAGGTCCCGACAGGTTTTTCCGGTGTTTCCGAACCACCAGGTTTCACCAGACCTGTACAAGCCACAATAATGTCGGCATCAAAGAAATGATGACCATGCTCAGCCAGATAATGAGTAACTTCCTGAGACTCAGGCGTATACTCTTCAATCAGGTCTTTAGGAATATTTAAGATTTTTTCTTTAACTTTTAAGTCATAACAGACCAAACTGCCAATTAAAACTTCACCCGAATGCGGGTTAAGTGAAAACTGATAAGCCAGATAACCTGCTGTTGCACTTCCGATGAACGCAACTTTTAAGCCTAGATCTGCCAAGTGCTTGCAACAGACATAAAACATTTAGAAGCTCCCTTGTCTTATTAGGTTTAGTTCTAGAGCAATGCTTTTTAAATTTATTGCGATGTCGGTAGATAAAAACAGAAAATGGGCAAAATTGAATTAGCAACTTACATACTTAATACTTTTTGAATATAAAAGTTAAATAGGGTTTTCTAATATAAAATAAATAAAAATAAAGACTTAAGTATAATTGTTTCTCTGTATTTCTATAATATTTACATATCGCTATATAAACAGTTGTATAAAAATATATCCAACATACACAATCCTTACACATTAAATTAAAAGTTAAAACTTAAGGTGGTCATTCCTTTAAAAATATAATCATGCATGATTAATAGAAATAAAATTTCTGCATTTGAGATTTATTAAATTATTTATATAAATCAATAAATTAATCTATATTTTTGGTTTATTGTTATTTGTGGGAATATTAGAATTAATAAATTTAATGAAAAACTTCTACAATAATATCTCAGGTGTTTCAAAATATTAAAATGTAAATAAAAGTAGAGTTTATAGTCTTTAGTTTTTTGAAAATAAAAGTAATTTATTAAAACACAACTTTATTTTTACGTGTTCTTAACCAGAGATAACACAAACTTTATTTAAAAGAAGAGGGGAATGCTATTTCCTAACAGGAGTGGATTAAAAAAAGAGATAATGAAATATGGTTACCACAACAACGCAGCCAGTGAGAAAGCTGACCCAGAAGAAAAGCCCGGCCTTATCTCATAAAGAAACAGTAAAATTTTTTTCTGAACCTGAGCGGGATACGGCTGAAAAGGAAAAATTCGCCGAAATTTATTTAGAGCGTTTTATTGATACAATTACACTTGAAGAAAAGGAGTTTCCACAAAATTTAGAAGATTTAGGGGCATGGCTCAACAATAAAAATATTCAGGCATGTGAATCTTTTCAGAGCTATCTGGAACGAAGGAGGCAAAATGGTACCCGTGAATATTTTAAAAACGTCGGTGAAGCTCTAGAATTTCTGGTCAAGATTGGCCCGACCAAAATGGTTGATGGTTCTTGGCTCTATAGCTTGTGCAAATACTGGCAAAATCCTGTTTACAATGAAGCGATCTCGATTTACCTGGATGAGCTGGGAGGCGGATCTTCTTCACTCAACCATGTCTGCCTCTATCAGCAATTACTGGATCAGCTTGAACTTAACGATTTTGAAAATCTTTTGAACGATGAACATTATATCCAAGCCGCGGTGCAATTGGCTTTAGCCTATGCACCTGCTGAATATATTCCAGAAGTGTTAGGATTTAACATGGGATATGAGCAGCTTCCCTTACATTTACTCATCAGTAATTATGAGTTAAAAGAACTTGGTATTGACTCACATTATTTTAATTTGCATATCACGATTGATAACTTTGATAATGGTCATGCCCAGAAAGCCCTAGAAGGTGTACTTAAAGTTGCCCAGCGCTATCAGGATAAAGAAGAATTTTTGCGCCGTGTAAAAATTGGCTATTACTTAAATGATGTAGGTATAGGTTCCACTGCGGTAGTTAAAAATCTTGATCTGCGCAGTAATGTAGAAAAAATTCTGGTCAAGAAAGCCAAAGTGGGTCGTTTTATTCATGGTGATAAATGCCGTATAGAAAACCGGCAGATTAATGACTGGTTACAGGATGATGAGAGTACAGTGGCCTTCTTGGATGCCCTCATCCGTAAAAACTGGATCAAGCCGGGGGAAGATGTACAGGAAAGTCGTTTTTGGAAATTGATTGATGATGACCGCGGTAAAATGTTCGGTGTATTTAGCTATCCTGAAAAACAGATGATTTATGACTGGATTCAGGGTCCACAAAGTACTTCAACTACCAGCTTGCGTGGTTGGGCAAGAAAGCATGAGCAGAAGAACCAGAATCAGGACCGTCCAGAAGATATAGTCGATTTTGAACTGACCTTTTTGAAGAAGTCCTATCAGGCTGAAACTGATTTCCAGAAGCGTATGAATATGTTACTTCCTTATCTGGCACCTCATATGCATCATACCCCGGTAGGGCTATGGAGTACGGATCAGTTTACACGATCACTGTTTCCAGCTCTGAAAGCTTCTTTTGTTTAAGTTCAGTTAGGCGGGAATTTTCTTGAATATAAAGTTCTTACATGATCGGGTATAGCGCAATTCTATACCCGAATTATTTTGTGAAAATGAACTATAGCAAGATCTGACCATCGAGCCAGTTGACCTTTATGTAAATACTGAAATTAACATTATATATACAGAAATTTGTACTTAATTTTTTTAATCCTGAAAGAAGCTTTTTAAGTTTATTTCTTCTATTTCAGTGGGAATTCGTCTTATAAAAATATTATTTATTAATGGGTTATATTTTTTTAATTATTAGGCCGAATTGTTTAGTTAGATGAATTTATCCTCCAGTTTGCTTAATACTTGAGATAGACAATTTAGAATTCTGGCATTTTTTAATACGGCGTTTCTAAGAGCGTTGGTACATAATCTGGAAAACGGTTAACTGACGGATAATAACTTTGGATATTGCAGTAATCGGTAGTGGCATGGCTGGGCTTGCTACCGCAAGAATTCTGAAAGATGCAGGGCATGAAATTACTATTTTCGAGGCACTCCCGGGCCGAGGTATGGACAGTCATAGTCTAGAGTTTGAGGGGGGGCTGATTGATGCCCCGCTACGGGTTATGAATCCCTATTTATGGAAGAATACACTGAGTCTGGCCAGTTACCTGGGCATTAAAACTTTTCCGGTACGTACCTATATGGCCTGTAGCTGGTTATTTGAAGACCGTACTGAAACCTGGCTCACAACTTCACGTACCCGCATTGGTAATATTCCCATTATTAATAACCGCAAGGGCATCAAGCAGTATGGCTGGCGTCTGGTTAAGGGTATGCTGCAGCTAAAAACAGCAATTCATCAGTTCTTCAAGTCTAAAAATCAGGACATTACACTGGCTGAGTTCATTAACCAGCATGATATTGAAGAAGTATTCTGGCATGGTGCAGTAATGCCGGTACTCTATACCATCTGTACCTGTAATCCGAAAACAATCGGAGACTGGCCTGTCAAACCGTTACTAATTTTTCTGCGTCAATTGACTGATGGAGATGCCCTGATCCGTATGCAAGGCGGAACACCTGCATTGGTAGATAAATTGATCGAAGGTATTCGTATTCAGAGTGGCTCTCCAATCTGTAAGGTGGAAGAACAGGGCGAAAAAGTTCTGTTGGAAAAACAGGATGGTGAGCAGTCGGTCTTTGACCGGGTAGTAGTTGCAACACCGACCACTAAACTTGAAGAGTTCATGAATCCGCAACAATTTGCGGATGATATTGAGCTTCTCAAACAGTTTAAGTTTGAGCAGGGAGAACTGGTAATACATACAGATAGCTCAGTGATGCCGCCGCGCCGTAAAGACTGGTGTGTACTGAGTTATATGATGGACCGCCATTTTACCCGACAACAGTTTACCGTCTGGCTTAATGCAGTTGAGCCAAGTTTGGTCGGTAAGTCTCCGGTATTTCAGACATGGCGCCCGGTTACTGAAATTGATCCGAAAAAAGTGATTTCCAGTGTAACGTTGACTCGGGCAGTAGTTGATTCCAAAACTGTGGCATTAAACAAAGAAGTCCAGCAACGGCATTTACAGCCGAACCGTAAGGTATTCTACTGTGGTTCATGGTCATGTGATGGTCTGCCGATCCTGGAGTCTGCTGTCACTTCGGCTATTCATATTGCCAAGATCTTTGATGCACCTTTGCCATTTTTAGGTTTAGAACCTAAAGTGGAGATCGCACCGCAACTTGGTTATTAAAAATCTCATGAAATGGGCCCAGATTTTCTGCCAGTATTTACCCCAGCATAAATATGCTATTGATGCAGCACAGTTGGGTGACTCGGTAGAGTTGGCCTGGACCAACCTAGGTTACTGGCAAGCTGAGGAAAATTATCCTCAGGCCTGCCAGCAGCTGGCTGACCGGTTAGCACAGGCAGTACAGCTTAAGGCTCAGGATGCTGTATTAGATCTGGGCTGCGGCCAGGGAGCGAGTCTGCTGCATTGGCAAAATCAGTACCAGGTTCAATATATAGAAGCTGTAGAATTACAGCAAAACTGTGTCAAAAAGATTGGTCAATATCATCTGCCAGCCTTAAAAGCGATTTATAACCAGTCTTTTCTTGCCTTAAAACTAATACAATTTACTCAGCAGTTTGATGTCGTTCTTTGTATTGATGCTGCTTACCATCATGCACTAAGCCATTTTCTGAATAGTGTAACTGGCCATTTAAAGCAGCATGGTCATCTAGGATTCCATTATTTGATGTTGTCAGATGACTGGCAACAGGCAGGCCTCTGGCAAAAAAGTAAATACCAGTTATTGGTCAAAGCAGCTGATCTCAAACTTAAAGACTTAAAAACTCAAACTGAAATGGTAAATTTGCTAGAAAATTATGGTTATGAGCAAATAATGATCCAAGATATATCTTCAGAAGTTTTGCAGGGCTTTTCCAAATACGTGGCAAAACTACGTAACTCTGGACAATCCACCATAAAAAATACAGATTATTATAAAATCCAGATGACAGCCAAACTTTGCGCCCAGCTTTACGCTGATAGATTAATTCGCTATGTACAGATTAGTGCAATAAAAGCTGAATAAATCGAGAAAAGAAGAGTAGAAGAGAAATGGTGCCGGCACACGGATTCGAACTGTGGACCTACTGATTACAAGTCAGTTGCTCTACCAACTGAGCTATGCCGGCACTGTGGCGTAGATTCTACCGAAAAACACCTGATTTTCACAAGCGAAAAAATGAACAAATGAATTTTGTCTAAGTTTAATGCTTTCCGAGCATCAAGAAGGTATCGGAAGATACCTTCTTTAATTAATATTTAAAAATTAATATTCCCAGAACATACGCTGAATTTCTTTAGCATCTCTGGTCTGAGTGAGTGCAAGTGCAGTCAGCAATTTGGCTTTTTGCGGATTTAAATCATGTGCAACCACCCAGTTATATTTATCATCTGGCTGTTCGGCATTTCTTAATACAAAACCTTGGGGTACACGAGATGAACGAATAATCTGTATACCACGCTGTTGGAGCTCAGTCAGGGTAGGTACAATATTTTTGGCTACCGAGCCATTGCCTGTACCCGCATGAATAATTGCCTTTGCGCCTGCTCGAGCATATGCGGTATAGGCATCGGGCAACATATTGCCAGAACCGTAAACAATTTGGACCAGCGGCAGAGCATCGCCCTTAATATTCTCGATATTAAATTCAGATGTATTGTTAAATCGTTTGGCTACGCTTCTAAACCAGTAAGGTTTCCCTTCCACCAGTGTACCTAACGGTCCCCATTGGCTGGCAAAGGCATCGGTATGGATGTTAATTGTCTTGCTGACATCACGTGCTGCAAAAATATTATCATTCATGAGCACGAATACGCCTTTATTTCTTGCATTGTCTGCGGCTGCCAGAGCAACAGCACTATACAGGTTTAAAGGCCCATCAGCAGACAGCGCTGAAGGTGGACGCATAGAACCTACCACTACAATCGGTTTATCAGTATGCACGGTCAGGCTTAGAAAGTAGGCAGTTTCTTCTAGAGTATCTGTCCCATGCGTAATCACTACACCGTTAACATCAGGTCTTTTAACCAGCTCATTAACTTTACGGGCAATTGTCAGTAATTCTTTATCAGTAATACTCTCGGAAGCTACCTGAAGAGCCTGTACTCCAGTAACATTAGCCAGATTCTGGATTTGTGGTACTGCGTTTAATAGGTCATCAACGGGTACCTTAGCCGCTGTATAGGTAGCACTGTTGGTTGAGCTGGCACCAGCACCAGCAATGGTTCCTCCAGTCGCTACAACCACAACATTATTTTTGGCAAAAGCAGAAAAAGGCAAGAGTAAGCCCAAGCTTAAAGTCAGAGCGGAGAGTGTTTTTTTCATCATTTTTCCTTTTAAGATTTATGTACATTCCAAGTATTTTTTGTACCATTTATAAGTTAATACAAAGCAGCAGACTTTAGTCATATAAATTTAAAATACTGTTTTTAGATTAATAAATATTCAGTGATGAGGATTTCGATATTTAAATAGAACGTTGAGATATAAATTCAATTTTAAAAGATTAAAAGAAGTTTAAGGAGGTTTAAAAGATATTTAAGCATTACTAGATAAGCTTGAGATTATTTTATTCTTAATTTATAAATTTTTGGCATTGAGCTCAATGATAAGAAATTTTTTTATTGACTGATTCAAGCTTCTTTAGATTTATAAATTAATCATTATACCCCCAGTTATATCCCAACTGATTTAAGGTTCAATAGGGTCAACTGGAAAACATAAGGCAATAAAAAAAGCCCAAACCCTTTAGATTTAAGCTTTTTAAGACCTCATGAATCATCATGAGAATAAAATATGGCGGTGAGAGAGGGATTCGAACCCTCGATACGCGTAAACGTATACACACTTTCCAGGCGTGCTCCTTCAGCCACTCGGACACCTCACCAAGGCGTGCGATAATAACTAAAAAAACCGCGCCTGCCAAGTTGAAACAATTGATTTGAAGAAAAATAAATAACTCGGTGATAATATGGCGCAAAAATGGCATCTGTTATGAAGACAAAATATGCAAAGTTCTGCAAAAAAAGCCGCATTGCCTGCGATTACCTTGGCAGCATTAGGGGTGGTATTTGGGGATATTGGGACCAGTCCGCTTTATGCACTTAAGGAATCATTCCATGCAGCTCATGGTTTAGGAATCAGTACAGCTAATGTATTAGGTATTTTGTCGATTATCTTCTGGACAATGACACTGGTCATTACCATTAAATATATCGCTATTATAATGCGTGCAGACAACAATGGTGAGGGCGGCATCATGGCGCTTCTTGCATTGAATTTACGTAATACCCGTTTCAGTGACCGCAAAAAATTACTTTTAATTGCTATTGGTTTTATTGGGGCTTCACTATTTTTTGGTGATGGCATTATTACACCTGCGATTTCAGTACTATCTGCCGTAGAGGGTCTATCTATCGCAACAGATGCTCTGGATCCGTATATTGTTCCAATCGCCATTACCATCGTGACGACCCTGTTTATCATGCAAAAGTATGGTACTGCTTTTGTTGGCAAATTTTTTGGTCCATTAACCCTGCTCTGGTTTTTCTCGCTCGGCTTATTGGGCATTTCCAGTATTATTCAGACACCTGTGGTACTAGGAATGTTCAGCCCACACTGGGCATTTCAGTTTATTGTAAGCCATCCGCTCATGACTTTTTTTATTATGGGAGCGGTAGTACTTACTGTGACAGGGGGTGAGGCGCTCTATGCCGATATGGGACACTTTGGGCCTGTACCCATCCGTCTGGCCTGGTTTTTTGTAGTCTTGCCATGTCTGGTACTTAATTATGCAGGACAGGGCGCATTATTACTGAGAAATCCGAATGCTATTGAAAATCCATTTTATCTGCTAGTGCCGGAATGGGCGCTGTATCCAATGATTTTTCTGGCCACTATGGCTGCAGTAATTGCTTCTCAGGCGGTGATTTCAGGCGTATTTTCATTGGCGCGTCAGGCTATCCAGCTGGGTTATTTACCACGCCTTACTGTTAAGCATACCTCGGATTCAGAACAGGGCCAGATTTATGTGCCATTGCTCAATTGGGTACTGCTTGCTTCTATTATTGTCTTAATCCTGATTTTCCAGACCAGCTCGCGCCTCGCTAATGCCTATGGCCTGGCTGTAACTTTAACCATGCTGTGTGACACTTTGCTGATTGCTGCATTTATCCGTTACAGCTGGAAATGGAAAATGCCAAAGCTGATGCTGCTGATCATTCCATTTCTGATACTGGACTTGGTACTGGTCAGTGCTACCTCACTAAAGGTATTCTCGGGCGGATGGGTGCCATTATTGATCGGTGGAGTTGCTTTTCTTCTGCTGATTACCTGGAAACAGGGGCGTGAGCTGACCTTTGCAAAATTACAGCAGGATACCTTGCCTCTGGAGCTATTTGTCGAGAGTATCGGTGATCAGGCTAACTGGGTAGAAGGAGAAGCAGTTTTCCTGACCGGTACACCTACTGTAGTTCCACATGCGATGCTGCATAACATGAAGCATAATAAGGTCTTGCATCAGAAAAATATTATTCTGACAGTCAAGATACAGGATGTACCTTATATGCCTGACGAACAGCGCTTTCATGTAGAGGTACTAAATCAACATTTTTATCGGGTTGAGCTGTACTATGGTTTTAAGGATGAGATGAATATTCCTCATGCTCTGGAAGCAGTCTATGAGGCACTTGAGCTTGAATATAACCTGATGCAGATTAGTTTCTTTGTCTCACGTGAACGGATTATTAGTACAGTTGGAGACGGTATGGCACCTTGGCGTGAAAAGCTGTTTATTTCCATGCAACGTAATACCAGCCCGGTGAGTGACTTCTATAAAATACCTACTAACCGTGTAGTAGAACTGGGCAGCCAGATTGAAATCTGAGTCTCTTAAATAAAATAGTAAGAATAAAAAAACCAAGGCACATAGGCCTTGGTTTTTTTACTCTGGAGGAGTAGTTAAAATTTTGAGCTTGAATATGTATCTTATAGAACGACTAGACAAGGCTTAACGACCGGCGCCACTGCCACTACCGGTTGAGCCTGAACTACCTGTGCCACTGCCCGTACCAGTTGATCCGCCTATACTGCCTGTACCGCTCATGCTGCTATTGCCAGTTGCACTTCCCATACGACTCGTACCTGTAGTGCCGTTACTGGTCGTACTGCTGGTCGCACCTGTACCGCTATAGCCTGAGCTGGTGCCAGCTGAGTTGCTATAACCCGAGCTGGTGCCGGTAGTGGTACCGGAAGAAGTACCTGAGCTGGTTCCACTATAGGTGCCTGTGCTCGGAGTACCGCCATAAGTGCCCATGCTGTTTGTACCCATCGAGCCACTCATTCCGCCTGTAGTACCAACACCAGTGGTACGGCTATTAGTATTAATACCTGTAGTACTGCCAGTGCTACCCATGCTGCGTGTGCTGGACGAATCACGTGCCAGTGTATTGCTGTCCGAGATAGCAGACTGGGATGAAGAACGGTATTGACCATTACCCATCATTTCACTGAGTGAACCTGGCTGTCCATTCACTGTAGTATTAATCCGGACTTTCGATAGGCTTTCCAGAGTATCTCCAGGTTGTACTGGAGGTTCTGCGAAAGCTGTTATACTACACATTCCGGTAATGAAGCCTAGGCCGATTAGTTTAGAACGCATATTAAACTCCTCATGAACACTTGTGTTTGTTTTAATCGGGAGATCATTACCTTCTCATAAAGCACTTTTTCTTTTCAATCAAACATACGTAATACTTAAAAGAGTATTCAGAAACCCTTTAATAAAGCGAACAAAATGTTACGTTTTTTACGGACTTTTTCATGCAATTTTGATGACGCTTTAATCAAATAAAGGTATATGCAATATACTTCATATAGAGGGCTTGTTAAGCTGCCGGAAACCGTTGTTTTGATACAAAGATATGGCCACTCGTAAGACACGTAGTAAGAGTAGATCGAAGACCCCATTTTTAAATAGCCGCCTGTCTAAAGGGTTGTTAGGTGTGCTTGCGGCCGGAAGTTTTGCCATAGCCTTCGGTGAAGAAAAAATCGGTCAGCTGTTTACAGCCGGGACATCAAATGCGGCCTGCCTAAACCAGTTCTATCGTGAAGTGCCGCCCTATCTGGTAAAGGAAAGTCTGAAGAAAGACAGTTATCCGCTTTGTTTTAACGGGTTTAATGTCATGTATTCAGGAGTATCGAAAACACCACTCTGGGTTGCAGAATATTTAAATCCACAGCGCCTCAGTACCAAAATCAAGCGTGAAGACAATTTTCATGAAGAGAGTCGCGTAGCAGAGCGCCACCGGGCCTTGCTCTCTGATTATCGAGGTTCAGGCTATGACCGTGGACACATGGCACCGAATGGAGATATGAGCAGTGGGGGGGCGCAGTATGACAGCTTCTCACTGGTAAACATGGTACCGCAATCGCCTAAAAATAATCAGGAAGTCTGGCGCAAGCTGGAGGAAGCCGTGCGTGCGATTGTAACCAAACAGCATAGGGATGCTTATGTTGTTACAGGGCCTGTGTTTGAGGGAAAACGACTCAAAACCATTGGGCAGGGCGTGATTGTGCCAACTGCCGTGTATAAGGCGGTCTATCTGCCCAAGCAGGGCATTAGTGGTGCCTACTATGCGCCCAATAATGATTCCCAGCAGGTCAAAGTGGTCAGTATCTGTTATCTGGAAGAGAAGCTAGGCATTAATTTATTCCCACAACTGACCGAGCAGCAGAAGCGCAACATCTATCAGTTACCGTTGAGCGCAGCTCAGGTGAAAGCCAGCCAAGACATTAAATATATGCGTTGGGATGCGGAAAGCCAGTGTGCGGAAGAAGCCGATACCGCCAGCATTCAGGCTCAACAAAAGCAGTTTGCTTCAGGACAGTCCCAGACTGCTGAAAGTAAGTTGCCACAGATTGATGAGGAAACCAAGCAGGCCCTCATCAAGCAGTTGGTTGATGCGATGGTGCAGTATTTTTTACAATTGTTGAGATAATGTAGGGCCTATTGAAAATTATCAGGGTTTGGCTCACTGTGATGAAAAGAGAATAACAATGAGGGAACGAGATGTTTAAGCCTTTTGTGGATGGAAATGAGTCTTCGGCAATCTATGACCTGACGCTGGAAAATCAGGTCGATTGTGTCAGTCTATATGGAAACCTACAGATCACTAAAGATCAGGTTGGTTTACAGGCTGCCAGAAAGTTGCAGGCCTTTATGAATGAGGTGGTGACAGCCCTGGAGCAGGAAAATCTCCCTGAGAAAATTCAGCGCCCACCTGAACAGGAAATCGAAAATCCATTTCTATAAAAAATGCTTTAAGAAACCATCGTTTCCTTATCAATTTGATTAAGAACTATAAATGGTATTGTTCTTTCGCCACTGTTGTGGAGTTAAACCAGTCCAAATTTTAAATGCACGTTGAAAAGCACTTTGTTCCGAATAGCAAAGTAGCAAGGCAATTTCTTGTAGGCTCAAATGCGGATCTTTTAAATATTCCGTTGCGAGCATAAAACGTACTTGTTGCACACGTTCTTGAAAGGTGGTGTTTTGCTGTTGTAAGTGGCGTTGTAATTGTCTTACCGATAATCCTAATTTTTCTGCAATAAAATCGATTTGATATTGATTTTTTTGTAATCCAGTCAAAATTGCATGTTGTAGACGTTGATCGAGTTGAGTGGAATTGGGAAGCTTATCCAATAAAGCTTGAGCTTGTTGTAGCAACAATTGCTGTAAAGTGTGATCGCCTGTTCGAAGTGGCTTAAAGGCTTCGGTAACAGGTAGAAGTAGCTGAGTTTTAGGCTGATCAAAACGGACTTTACAACGGAAATACTGCTCATAAACCATAATGTTTTTCGGTGCGGTATTCACAAAATGCACTTCGTGTAGATTGAGATCTTCACCTGACAGAAATAACTTATGGAATTGCACCATCAGCGCAATTGCAATTTCATCTGTTAATTGGGTTGGGTTGGGTTCTGGAGCTTCCCAGCGGATTGATGCGTAGGGTGGGTTAAATTCAACGACGAGAGGGCTACCATCATAAATTAAGCGATGAAAATCATGATAACGCGCCAATGCTTCGCCCAAGTTTTCACATGACAGTGCGAGATAAGCAATAATTCCTAAATGTTTAGGTTGTACGTGCTCTGCAATTTCTAAGCCTAAACCTGTCTTGGGATTTAAACGATTAAGATCTTCAAGTAAGTCACGCCAAATGACGTAATCAAAACGTTCAAGATTTTGGACTTGTTGTAATTGCTCAGGAATTTCAATATTTTTTGTTTCGCAATAAGCCTTTAATAAATGCCCTAATCCGCCATAAACAGAGCCTGTATAGTTCTTGAGTTGGGACATCCTGTCTACTCCTTATTCTGTCGTGTTTTGTCAATATAAATATATCGTATCGTCAATACTTCGCCTACAAAAATTTATATCTTTAAAAAAATAAGGAAACATTTGGAGAAAACCATGTTGAAGGGTTTTGTTGCAGGTTTGGCAGTTGTAAATGCATATGAATGGTTTGCTCATAAATATCTATTGCATGGGGTACACCGTAAAGGCAAGCCACGTTTCAGTCCAACGCCAAAACAGATGGAATCGCATTGGGCACATCATCGTGAAGTCCGTAAACAAGACTTTTCTGATGATTGTTATGTGGAAGGTCTAGACAGTTGGCGTACACGTAATGAAATTATGTCATTGGCTGTGGTTGCAACCGTGTTGAGTGCGGCAGCCTATCCATTCTCCAAAGGGATGGCGCTGTCATTCTGGTATTGTGCAGGTAATTATTATTATGTGCATCGCCGTTCTCATTTAGAGCCAGAATGGGCAAAAAAACGTATTCCCTGGCATTATGATCATCACATGAACTCAAATCAAGATGCGAATTGGTGTGTGACCCGTCCATGGTTTGATTATGTCATGGGCACACGCGTGGTTTCATCTGCTGATTTAAAAGAAGCCAATCCACTCGGTTTACCTCTACCTGCGCCACTTTCCAAAGCGCTGACTCAAGCGATTGAATCGGTTTTCCCTGCGAAGTGGGTTGAGCAAAAACCAAAGTTAGTGACACCACCTGTAGCCGATGCGGAGCAACAAGAATCAGTTGCTTAGTGAAAAATGCGAAGTGTGACAATAAAGCACCAAAATTTTGACGAATCACGACAATACTTCAGTCGTCCATGTCGTGAATTGTCAATAAAATCTGTTTTTAATGTCAATATTTTTGTTCATTTTATAGCTATTTTGATTCAAGCATTTGAAATGCACAGAATTTTCAAAATGACAAAATTCACGTTTACCCTCTAGCGTTGTATAAACGCAGTTTCCATACCTTGCTTAGGCAAGGTATTTTTTTGCCTGAGGAAATGTTGAGTGAATAAAAAACCTCTCAAACGATGATTTTGAGAGGTTGGTTTTTTGAGTAATACTCGCGTTTAAAGACGCATTTCAATCCCTTGCTCTGCCAGATACTGTTTTGCTTCAGGAATAGTGTGCTGGCCAAAATGAAAAATACTTGCGGCCAGTACTGCATCAGCTCCACCTTTTAAAATGCCATCTGCCAGATGCTGAAGATCACCCACACCACCAGATGCGATAGTTGGTACATTCACCCGGTTATTAATAGCACGCATCAGTTGCAGGTCATAACCGGCTTTAGTCCCATCGGCATCCATACTGGTAATTAATAACTCGCCTGCGCCGTATTCTGCCATTTTGACAGACCATTCAATGGCATCAATACCTGTCGGTTTACGGCCCCCATGGGTAAAAATTTCCCATTTATTTTCACCGGTTTTTTTGGCATCAATTGCAACGACAATACATTGTGCACCAAAACGCTGGGATGCTTCCTGAACAAATTCAGGATTAAATACGGCAGCAGAATTAATACTGACCTTGTCTGCACCGGCATTAAGCAATAAACGGATATCTTCGACTTTGCGCACACCGCCGCCAACAGTAAGGGGAACAAACACACTTTCGGCCATACGTTCGACTGTACGATAAGTCGTATCCCGCCCATGATGGGTTGCAGTAATATCAAGGAAGGTAATTTCATCGGCGCCCTGTTCATTATAACGGCGGGCGACTTCAACCGGATCACCGGCATCGCGGATATCAAGAAACTGTACGCCTTTTACCACTCGGCCATTATCAACGTCCAGGCAGGGGATAATACGTTTTGCGAGCATAAATTTTTCCAATTATAACAGCCGATTATGAAACTCACCTCCGCAGATGCTACACCTTGATAGAGGGAGAAGGTATTCTATCAAATTCGATATATTTTTTTGCAGGTTTTCTATGTCGGTTTATACGCCGTTGAGTTTAAAGGAAGTTCAGTCCTTCGCAGCACCTTATGGACTAAAGGTTCAGGAACTGATTCCAATTCAAGGCGGTATTCAGAATACAAACTATTTTTTAGTGAACGAGGATGGTTCGCAGTTTGTACTTACAGTATTTGAAGAGATGAATGCAGCACAGGCAGGTGAACTGGTGCCAGTACTTGAGCATCTGGGCAATGCACATTTGCCAGTTGCGGTGCCCTTAAAACAGGCTAAAGCTGCAATTGGCCAGATTGCCGGAAAGCCTGCCCAGATTGCACCACGACTGGTAGGAGAGCACCCTATACCGGCCAATACTGCCCAGACAGCTGAGGTTGCCAGAGCACAGGCAAAATTGCATGTCGCTTTACAGGATTTTGATTTTGAGCGCCAGAGCTACCGTAATCATAGTTACTGGAGTCAGGTTGCTGCTGAACTAAGACCTGACATGGATGTACAAGACCAGCTTTTACTGGATAGTGTATTTCAGCAGTTTGAAGTATTTCAGGCCAAATACCCGCAGCGCCCGCTTGGCTTCATTCATTCCGATCTGTTTCGTGACAATACCTTATTCGAGGGTGACACTTTAAAGGGAATTCTGGACTTTTATGAACTAAACCATGATGAATTGCTGTTTGATATTGCCATTACGATTAATGATTTCTGTAGCGATTATCCGGCGGTGAAACTTGATCAGACACGGGTACGAGCATATCTGGAAAATTATCAGACTGTGCGTATGCTGACAGAAGATGAAAAAGCCTGTCTGCCGGTTTATCTGGCCATGGCAGCCTGCCGTTTCTGGTTAATGCGTCTGCAAGTAGCACAGAAGAATGCGCAGGAACAGCGAGGTGGAGAGGATATCTTGCAAAAAGACCCGCTAGAAATGCGTAATATGCTACAAAATCGTCTGGCACTTATCGGGAAGTAAGGCAAATGATGCGTGATCAGGGGCGACTGGTAGAGTGGTTTGATGAAAAAGGTTATGGATTCATTCAACCCAATGAGCCTGATAAAGGACGGGTATTTTTACATATAAAGGATTTTGCCCGACCTGGACCCCGGCCAATTATTGGTTGTGCACTAGAATATCTGGTTATTCTGGATGCACAGGGCCGCTATCGTGCTCAGCAGGTGACCTATCTCACAGCTGCACAGGCCCGTAAAAAACCAGCCCGGCAGCAGACACGTTCACAATCTAAAAAAGCTTTGCAGCCCTTTCAGCTTCTGATCGCAGTCTATTTTATAATGTTGGGTATAGTGACTGCGAGTGGTCTTATAAATGGACTGCTTTTATTATTTACTATGCTCATGAATGTAGCAACTTACTGGTTTTATGCTCAGGATAAAGAAGCAGCACAGGCTGGACGGCGCCGTATATCTGAGCAGACTCTACATATATTATCCTTTCTGGGAGGGTGGCCTGCTGCCTGGTTAGCCCAACAGAAACTGCGACATAAAACACAAAAACAACCTTTTCGAAAAATATATTGGATTACTATAGTTCTAAATATCCTGTTGGTTTTATGGCTGATTTCTCCTTTGAATCCCTATTGATTCAAATTCATACTTAAAAAAGGAAAAATAAATGAATTCTGGTTCTGTCATGAATGACTCAAGACGCAGTCTGACTTTCAGTCTGTATATTCTTTATATTCTGGCGATTTTCACAGCTGGATTGCTGGCTGTAGTGGCGCTAGTGATCAATTATGTTAAACAAGACCAGATGCGCGGCAGTATTTATGAAAGTCATTTTACTTGGCAGATTCGGACATTCTGGTGGTATCTGATTTGGAATATTGTGGCTTTTATTCCTTTTATCTTTTTGCTGTTTACAGATAATAATGCCGATGCTTTTGCCTCTGTTCTGCTACTTGCCTCAGGTTTTTGTGTAGGAGTAATCGGGTTAGCATGGCTATGGATTGTATACCGTGCTATTAAAGGTTTATTACGTTTAAATGAAAATAAAGCCATGTATGAATGATTTTAAATTAATTTCAAAAGCCTGAAACATCAGGCTTTTTTATTATTTAAAGTATTTAAATCTTCAGTAACAGGCTCTATATCTTTTGAACCTAAAAATTTAGGTCGCCATTCACTTATGATAATACTCAGAACAACCAGAGCACCGCCTATTAAAGCTAATGGCGCCAGACGCTCACCTGCCAGCCGGCCAAACAGGCTGGCCCAGATGGGTTCTCCTGCATAGATAATTGCCGCACGGGATGACTCTACATAACGCTGTGCCCAGTTCATGACCAGTTGGATAATCGCACTGCTTATTCCTAAACCAAAAGCTGCTACTGCAAGCTGCCAGGAAAATACCGGAATACTTTGCTCTCCCAGAAATGGCATACTCATAAAACTTAACACCGAAGTAAAAACCAGCTGAATAACTGTTACCCGCCGCAAATCTACCTTTCCTGCAAAATAGCCGATCAGGATAATTTCCAGTGCAATGGCGATAGCACCAAATAAAGTGAGTGCCTGCCCAAAACTAAAAGAGATCTGCATAAAACCATTACCAGTCAAGAGTACCAATCCGCTAAAGGCCAGAATGACACCTATCCAGGTCATGATATGTGGTGTTTTGCGAAAAATAATCCAGAGTAAAAATGGAACAAGCGGAACATAGACTGCTGTAAGAAATGCTGACTCACTGCTACTAATAGTCTGTAAACCAATAGTCTGCGTACCATATCCAATCGCAATGGTGCAGCCAATTAGGAAGCCTGCTAACAATTCTCGCAGATTAAGGCCCCGCATAATTCTCCAGGATAGCAGCAGCACCGCCAAAGCTGCGGCTGCAAACCGGCAGCCTACAAAAAACATTGGTGAACTATAATTCAGAGCAAACTGGACTGTCAGGAAAGTTCCACCCCAGATCACTGTTATCAGAATCAGGGCCAGTTGTGGCAGCAGTGAAGAGGAAGCGAGTTTGGATAAATTTGCAGTATTCATTACATCTGGCTTGGTTTTAAGGCCTGCCTATATTGCGATAAGCCTGCACCAGATACAACCTTTGCTAGTTTCCAGTTAAACCCTATTCATAAGCAGATATTATATTTTTACTCTGTTTCACTTGCTGCTCATTTATAAAGCGGCAATACACTATAAAAAGAGGTTTCAGTTAATATAAAAAAGAGGCCAGATGGCCTCTTTAAATCTGGCTGTATAATTTACAGCACTACAGGCGATTGCTCGTCGAGAAGCAATTGTGCTTCACGCAGACTGAGCGTACCTTCATAGATTGCACGACCGGTGATTGCACCTAAGATGCCTGGCTGGTCTTTCAGCATACGGATATCTTCCATATTGGTTACGCCACCAGACGCAATAACAGGTAACCCCGAGTACTGGGCCAAGGCTACGGTCTGCTCAATATTTACACCTTGCATCATCCCGTCACGCGCAATATCAGTATATACAATACTGGATACACCCGCATCTGCAAATCGTTTGGCCAATTCTGTCGCTTTAACATCAGTAACGTTAGCCCAGCCATCAGTAGCGACCATACCATCTTTGGCATCGATACCCACAATAATGCGTCCAGCAAATTTTTTACAGGCTTCTTCAACAAATTCAGGATTTCGAACTGCTTTAGTTCCAATAATAACGAAAGACACCCCGGCTTCAAGATAATGTTCAATCGTTTCCAGAGAGCGGATTCCGCCACCAATTTGCACAGGCAGTTCTGGTTGTGTCCGTACAATAGCTTCAACTACAGGTTTATGAATGGGTGTACCTGCAAAAGCACCGTTCAGATCGACCAGATGTAAACGACGTGCCCCTTCATTGACCCAATGCTGTGCAGTTGCTACCGGATCATCAGAAAACACCGTATCGTCTTCCATACGGCCCTGTTTTAAACGGACACATTTACCATCTTTTAGATCAATTGCCGGGATGATCAGCATGCTTTCGCTCCTTGCTTAACCTGTTGAATTTTATTGGTCTAATCTTAACAATAAACTTGAATTTTCTAAATGCTATATTTTTATCTATCAATAAAATAAGACTGACTTAAATTAGGCTAGATATTGTCAGCTTAGAGTTATGTTTTTGTATTATTCAGTATGGCATTCTATATAAAAATAAACATGTTATTAAGTGAATTCAGCAATTAACTTTAGGCTAAGTATCCAAATGATAAGGTGTGGTAATTGAGCTGCTATTACCAGTCTGAACTAGTAACTATGTCCCGCAATTAAAGGGAATATCAAATCACTTATCTGATTCGCTGCTGATCAATTAAAATTCTATTCATAGATGCAGCTATCTTTACATAAGATTAGGCACATCATCTATAAAACAGAAAATCTGGATAACCATGACGCGGTCACTGGTCTAAACAGTTTACCTGTTCAAGCAGCCGTAAAGTATGCTCAGGCAATAGGCTACGTTTTCTGAGTTCCTGAAATACCAGCAGTGCTGCATAAACATCTGCTGCTGCATAGTCGATTTGTGCTGAGCTTAAACGCATATTAGACCAGTCAGACATACTGATTTTTTTAGATTTAGGAAAATTTTGCTGGAATAGCAGGGCCACAGCATTTTTTAAACCTACAGACTGTTTAAAGCCAAATGCAGAAAAGCATTTTGAGAGTTCTACTGTACTTTGCAGTTCTATACCTTTTTTCCGGAACAGGTGGACATCATTTTTTAAGCCAAAACCGACCTTCACCTGTTTCTGATTTACCAATATTGGCCTGAGAAAATTGAGGATGTCTGGGTTAAGCTGAAACAGGAACACCTTTTCTGCAGTGGCCAGTTGGATAAGATGAGGTCCCGTTGAAATCTCGCCACGTCTAAAAGTCGGTTTAGATTCTGAATCAAAACCCAGTACAGTAGCCGTAACTAGCTCATATTGCAGAGGTAGACAGTCTTTCAGACTGCTAAGCACATAGATATGTGAAGCATCTAAATTTTTAAAGAGAGGAAGCTTGTTGATTTCTTCTTTATTCGGGAGCAGAGGAAGTTCAGTGCTTTCAGGCATAAAAAAAGCTCCCGAGTAAAAGTATCAATTATTTATAATACTCCAGCCTATACATGGCTTGAGTATAGGCCTGCTAATCGGCCCGTTGCTGTATTTCAAGCTGGCTATATTGTGCTTTTTGTACATAGTCCTGATAAGCTGGAACAGCAATAGCTGTTAAAATTCCGAGTGGAACAATTAGTATATATAACCAGCCTAGCACCTTTTCCCAAGTTGCGGTTGCACGCGGCAGCCCATAGTTATTTATGCCTTCATCACCACGGGCAAAGAACAGGTATAATATTAAAAACAGATTCACCAGCGGTACTAGCATCAGCAGTGATAACCAGCCGGTATGATTGCGGTCATGCAGACGCCGAATGGTAAAAATAAAGCTAAAGTATATCAGGACAATATACAAGATCCCCATCATGATCAGACCAGGTATAGAGATGTTCTCTGCACCCTTAGCAGTATTAAATAAACCCGGTGCAAAAAGCCCTATTAAGAAAACAAGCAGGATAACGCCGAAACTCATCAGCATGTTCCATCCTAAAAAGGACAGACGTCCAAAACGGCCATGTGCTTTTAAAGGTGAATCTGTAGTTGAACTGAAACTGGAAGTCATTTTTTATAATCCTTAATGTTTTTATTAAGTTTTTGTTTAAAGCAGTAGGCATCATAAACAAGCTTGAACAAAAGGAAAAGTGAAAACTTCTAAACTATAGGTTTAAAGCTGAATTACAATAAAAAAGCCCACCTGATGATGAGCTATGGTAAAAATTTTCAGACCTGTTTAAATCTTCCAGTCCACAAAGTTTTTCAGTAACTGTAGACCGGCAGTATGGCTTTTTTCCGGATGAAATTGGGTGGCGAATAGGTTATCTTTTTGGATAGCTGTACAGAAGTCCAGTCCATAATGGCAGGTTGCTGCAACCAGTTCAGGGTTCTGTGGTTCGACATAAAAACTATGCACAAAATAAAAACGGCTATCCTGAGCAATATTTTTCCACATTGGATGACTTGGTTCAGTCTGCTTAACTTGGTTCCAGCCCATGTGGGGAACTTTTAAACCTTCAATCTCAGGAAAACGCTTCACTGCGCCTGCGAAAATACCCAAGGCATCGGCGCCACCATTTTCCTCAGAATATTGCATTAATGCCTGCATGCCGACACATATAGCTAGAACCGGTTTATTGAATACTGCATTTTTAACAACATCATCAATTCCGGCTTCATGCATACCTTGCATACAGTCACGCATTGCCCCAACACCGGGGAACACAATTTTATCTGCCTGAGCAATGAGTTTAGGGTCATTGGTGACATCAACAGTAGCACCCACATACTCTAGTGCTTTCGCGGCTGAGTGCAGATTGCCCATGCCATAGTCAAGTAAAGCAATACGGGTCATTACAGGCTACCTTTAGTTGAGGCCACAGTATTTTCTGCACGTGGATCGACTTCACATGCCATACGCAGGGCACGTGCAAAGGCTTTGAATACACTTTCAATCTGGTGGTGTGAATTTTTCCCTTTCAGATTGTCGATATGCAAGGTCATTAAGGAATGATTGACAAAGCCCTGGAAGAATTCAGAAAACAGGTCTACATCAAAACTGCCAATACGGGCACGGGTAAATGGAATATCCATAAACAGACCCGGACGGCCAGAGAGATCGACTACAACACGTGACAGTGATTCATCCAGTGGCGCATAAAAGTGTCCATAGCGGCGCAATCCCTTTTTATCACCCAGTGCCTGGGCAAAAGCCTGACCTAACGTAATACCACAATCTTCTACTGTATGGTGGTCATCAATTTCCAGATCACCATCACAATGAATATCAATATCAAAAAGACCATGACGCTTGATTTGATCAATCATATGATCTAAAAAGGGAATGCCAGTATTTAAGGTGCCCTGACCCGTACCATCAAGGTTGAGACGAACTCGAATCTTGGTTTCGTTAGTATTTCTTACCACTTCACTGATACGTTGCGTCATGGACACATTCCTCAAAAACGTCAAAAATGTTTGATGTGAAAACTTGCGCTGTGTTGATCAAGGTCAAAGCCACAGCATATTAGATTGCTCAGGAGGGTTAATCAATGCCTATTACCGTACATGCTCATACTTCTCTAGAAAATGCAGAAGTCCGCAGTCAGCTTGAGCGATTGTATGACACCAGTCCCGAATTCGGAGACGGGCAGGATGCGGTCGAGCAACTTGAACAGCATCTGGCCCAGTATACAACGTTGTATACAGCAGAGTTTAATACCAAAATTATAGGTGCAATCTGGTGTACGGGACAAGGGGAGAGCAAAACTCTGGAATATATCGTAGTACATCCGGCAAATCGTGGTCGTGGAGTTGCTGAACGTCTGGTCAGTGAAGTCTGCCGCTATGAAGAGGCAAAAGAAGTCAAAAGGTTTGAGCCAGGCTGTGGGGCTATCCATCGTTGCTTGGCACATCTAGGCAAACTGTAAAGATATAACTAGGCAAATATAGTTTAAGAGGATGTTAAGTTTATCAGTCTCGCTATTACTGCTTGTTCAATCTTTTTAATTTTGCATGAAAAATAAACTTTTAAATATTTTTATAAAGGAAAGACTTGACGATCAGTTAATTAGATTGTTTAATACGCCCCACATCGGCGCGATAGCTCAG
This sequence comes from Acinetobacter sp. UNC436CL71CviS28, assembly GCF_000620525.1. Taxonomy (NCBI): domain Bacteria; kingdom Pseudomonadati; phylum Pseudomonadota; class Gammaproteobacteria; order Moraxellales; family Moraxellaceae; genus Acinetobacter; species Acinetobacter sp. UNC436CL71CviS28. Next base: position 194,557 of record NZ_JIBB01000001.1, on the reverse strand, counting down.
TCGGTAGAGCAACGGATTGAAAATCCGTGTGTCGGCAGTTCGATCCTGCCTCACGCCACCATATTTGTGTTTTCAGTCCCTGATCCCATCAGGGATTTTTTTTGCTTAAAATATATGCATTTAAACTAAAAAAAACTGATTTTTGTTGACTCTTGCCAGCAGATACGGCTTAATACACCTCATCGGCGCGATAGCTCAGTCGGTAGAGCAACGGATTGAAAATCCGTGTGTCGGCAGTTCGATCCTGCCTCACGCCACCATATTTGAAAAGCCCCATATACTGTATGGGGCTTTTTTTATGCTGATTAAAAATGATGAATATAGCTAAAGGGCAAAATCAGCGGTCTTTATTAATATTTAGATACTGATTTAACTGAGCGTAACAGAATTGATGGTTAATTCTTATACAAAATGAAAAAAATGAATCATATATTGAACTGATACCAGCTCTGGAGTGACATAGTTATGCACTTCTTTAAATACATTGTTCTGATGGTTTTTAGCATAAATGCTTCGACAGCAGTTTTTGCACAAAGTGTCGAACTGCCAGTATTAAAAGTCATGGCTGAGCCTGAGATGCGCCAGGAAACTGGGTTTATTCCCTATCAGGAGAGGAAAAGCGAGCAGCGTGCTTTACAGCATCGGATGATGCAGATTGAGGATGACTTGCAGAATATCACTGTTAATGCCCATCCGGTGCGGAATATTGAAGCGAGTGAGGGCAGGCCAGAGGTTAATATGGATCATCTGCCCTTAGCCTTACAACAGCATTTACTGGCGATAGCAGCAGGTTTACAGTCAGATAACCCGATGCGTGGGCTGGAGATCATGTTACAGCCATTTCGTAATGAATCAGGACAGATTCAGTGGGATTTGGGTAAGGTTTCGCTAGGTACACTAGAGACTCAGGCCCTTAGAGAGATAGACTTTAGTCAGCCAGTTACCACTACACCCCGCCTTCGCATAAATTAATCCAGTTCTTGCTATTGCAATAATTCAGACAAGAAAAAACGCCCAGATGGGCGTTTTTTAACTGAATGCTATTAAGCAGTTTTTACTGCAGGCTCAACAGCCAGCATATGTCCATTTTCTTCAAAGTTAATATGCCATTGCAGCGCTTCACGAAGCAGATGTGGTGTATGGCCACCTTTAGCAGTTGAACGGTCAAAATAGTCGTTCAAGGCATCTTTATAAAGTGGGTGTACACAGTTCTCGATAATTACACGAGCACGCTCACGTGGAGCCAGTCCACGAAGGTCAGCTAGACCCTGTTCTGTAACCAGAATATCAACATCGTGTTCGGTATGGTCAACATGAGATACCATTGGAACGATTGAAGAAATATCGCCCCCTTTTGCAATCGATTTGGTTACAAAAATTGCCAAGTGTGCATTACGGGCAAAGTCACCTGAACCACCAATACCATTCATCATCTTGGTGCCACAAACATGGGTAGAATTCACATTACCGTAAATATCAAACTCAAGCGCAGTGTTAATACCAATAATACCTAAACGGCGTACCAGTTCAGGGTGGTTTGAAATTTCTTGTGGACGTAATACAAACTTGTCTTTATATGCTTCCAGGTTGCCGAAAACACGCTCACCACACTGGGTAGACAATGTCATTGAACAGCCAGAAGCAAATTTCATTTTACCGGCATCGATCAGCTCAAAAGTACAGTCTTGTAATACTTCTGAATACATCACCAGATCTTCAAAGTTTGAATCTTTAAAGCCGGTCAGTACAGCATTGGCAATTGAGCCGATACCTGCTTGCAAAGGGCCCAAATTTTTCGGTAAACGGCCATCAGCAACTTCTTTTTCAAAGAAATTAATCAAATGATTGGCAATTGCCTGAGTTTCCACATCTGGTGGTGTTACTGTAGATGGAGAATCTGGTGTTTCATTAAATACAATACCAACGATTTTTGCAGGATCAATTGGAATCGCAGTTGAACCGATACGGTCATCTACCTGAGTTAAAGGTACTGGTGTACGGGTTGGGCGGTAAGTCGGAATATAGATGTCATGCAGACCTTCAAATTCTTCACTTACTGAAGTGTTAATTTCAATAATGACTTTTTCTGCAAAAATAGCAAAGCTTGCAGAGTTACCTACAGAAGTTGTTGGCACAATATGGCCATCTTCAGTAATTGCAACTGCTTCAATAACTGCAATATCCGGGCGTTTAAGCTGCAGGTTACGCATCTGTTCTACAGTTTCAGACAAATGCTGGTCAATAAACATTACTTCGCCATTGTTGATCGCACGGCGCAGTGTGTTATCTACCTGAAATGGCATGCGACGAGCCAGTACACCAGCTTCAGTCATCTGTTTGTCCAGATCGTTACCCAAGCTTGCACCGGTAATTAGGGAGATTTTTAAAGGATGCTGTTTGGCACGTTTTACCAGTGCCTGAGGAATTGCTTTGGCTTCACCTGCACGAGTAAAGCCACTCATACCGATAGTCATGCCATCTTGGATGAACTCGGCAGCTTGATCTGCACTGATTACTTTGTCATGAAGGGAGGCTAATCGAATACGATCTAAAGACATGGTTTACTCTCAATATGCTCGAAACTAGACGGATTGTACCGCCCAAAAAACAAATTGTGCATGCCTGTTAGGCTAAGGTCTAATTTTTTCAGGAAATGAAGGTATAAATATTTTTGATGCTTTTTAAACTACTATTTTTTAAATAAATATTTTTAAAGGCTAAGATAATTGTAAAATTCAAATGTCTAAAATTTAATCATGATTAAAAACGGTCACTTAGACTTTGCTTGATCTTTTCTAGCGGATTATGACTATTGTTTTCTTCAGTTTTCTCTTTAGGTATCAGCAGTGAGATAATAGCTTCTAATCCGCCTTCAGGACGATTATGGATTTTAAGCTCACCTTGATGGATATCAACAATACGTTTGACAATTGCTAAGCCCAAACCACTACCTTGTACGGTACGGGCGGAGTCTCCACGCACAAAAGGTTGCATCAGATCCTGAATCTGGTCTTCTGGAATCCCTTCGCCATGATCTGCTACCTTGATGATAATCCGGTCATTTTCTGTATAGGCAGAGAGTTCGATTGGTTCAGCACCATAACGCTTGGCATTATTGATCAGGTTGCCAATCAGGCGTTTCAATGACAGGCTACGTGCTGGAATGATAGGAACATCCTGTGCTTCAAAACGAATATCTAGCGGTTTGAACTGTACAATCAATTCCTGTAGCAAGATGTTGATATTGGTGTCTTTTAATTCTTCGTCAGAGCCATCACGCATATAGGAGATAAACTGATTCAAAATTGCATCCATATCGTCAACGTCATAAATCAGCCCTTCACGCAGGAATTCATCCGGTAACATTTCAGCAGTCAGACGAATTCGGGTCAACGGTGTACGTAAATCATGTGAAATACCTGCTAGCATGATCATCCGCTCGCGCTCTGTCTGCTCCAGTGTATAAACCATATGATTAAAGGCCTGATTTACCTGACGGATTTCTAGTGGACCATGATTAGTTTCTAGATAAGGTGCCTTCCCGGTTTTGCTGTACTGGTTTGCCGCATTTTGCAGCCGACGTAAGGGGCGATTTAACTGCCGAACCAATGTCAAAATAATAATAGATGCAATAATTGGAACACCGAGCAGCCAACCAAAAATCAGTTCAGGGCTATAGTTGGCATAAGTTTTTAATGGTTCACGGACCCAGTTTCCGTGCATTTCGGGGGTCTGTATCCAGATTCTTGGGCTTGGCTTAAACTGGAAATACACCGTAACATTATCGACTTTTAACTCTCTAGCCAGCTTTTCTTCAATATGGTTAGTAAAGAATTCGGCGATCACCTTTTCCCGAACATTGGGATACTCTTTAGGGTCAGTGACATATTCAATTCCGACCCGATTTTTGAGCCAGGTATCTATATCCATTTCAACATTGTCATGGAAGATACGCAGTTTGGGGTTGTTAATAATTTCAAGCTCAACAGCCAGATAACGGGCATGTTGCTGAATTTCAGGTAAATATAAAGTACGCCAGAAAAACCAGAGTGACATGACCAGACTGAACAGCACCACAAAACCGACCAGAACTGTAGTACGCATTGCTGCGGAGCGTGGCTTGATCTTGTCCAGGAAACGTTCCCCACGGGTGCGTTTTTTCTCTGAATAAGCTACATAGTCAGTAAATTCTTGCGGATCAATAGGGTCGAGTTTCACTCTGGATTCCTATAAGTGTATTTTATACTCAGACTGTAATTTTATGACAGAATTTTAGCGGCTTGTCTTGGCTCAAAGGCCATAGACAATACGGTTTTTTAAGCATTCTTATACGAACTAGCCATTCACTTTATTGGCAGATATAAAACCTCCCAGTAGTGAATGGCATGTACAAATCATTAGGATAATTCCGATCATAAAATAAACGGGTTATTCAGCGCCATCTGGTACAAAAACGTAACCTACGCCCCAGACTGTCTGAATATAACGTGCACGTGCCGGATTTTCTTCAATCAGACGACGCAGGCGAGACACCTGAACATCAATTGAACGCTCCATAGCGCCCCACTCACGACCGCGCGCCAGATTCATCAGTTTGTCACGTGTTAGTGGCTCACGTGGATGCTGAACCAATGCCTTAAGTACTGCAAATTCACCAGTGGTTAAAGTGACCACCTGACCTTCACGTGTCAGCGTACGGGTCGATAAATCTAGAGACCATGGTCCGAAACTTACGACCTCTACCTGCTGACTAGGAGCACCAGGTACTTCACGGACCTGGCGACGCAGAACTGCCCGGATACGGGCAAGAAGTTCGTTTGGATTAAATGGTTTAGGCAGATAATCATCTGCACCTGCTTCAAGACCGGCAATGCGGTCAGAATCACTGCCACGTGCGGTCAGCATAATAATAGGAATATCAATATTGGACTGTCGTAAACGACGGCAAATACTCAAGCCATCTTCAACCGGCAACATAAAGTCGAGTACAATCAGTGAAAACAGTTCACGTTGTAGCAGACGATCCATCTGGGTAGCATCATGTGCAGTTTTAACGACAAAGCCTTTATCTTCCAAAAAACGTTGTAACAGAGTACGCAAACGCACATCATCATCGACCACGAGGATACGTTCAACGCGATCTGTATCGGCTTGTACAGCATCTGTATGTTCAGCAGGTACAACTAGACTCATGATGTGCTCCTTTATTGTTTATTGTCATCGTGATCAGACCCATATACAGTATTGAGTATACGATGCTTACAATGAGTTTTACTATGCTCTAAAGCACCAAATATTGCAGTAAAAATCAAGACATAGATACCAAATATATACAGGTAAAAAATAAACAGGAACGGCCAGATCTTGGTAATTTACGGGAATTTTGTCGTAAAATTGCATAAAAACCATGGAACTTCACTAAATTAGCATTATTGCTGATGTGTAATTTAGATAAAACAATAGTAGATTTTATGGCCTTGGTCTTTATAATCACAGCTTTTAGTATTTATCCTTGTGGAATCAAACACGATGACTGACTTAGTTCAGCAGCTGGCAAGCGAGCTTGCCGTACGTCCAGATCAGGTTGAAGCTGCCATCAAGCTTATAGATGAAGGTGCCAGTGTTCCTTTTATTGCCCGTTACCGTAAAGAAGTGACACAAGGCTTAGACGATACGCAGCTACGTCAGCTTGATACGCGTTTATCCTATTTACGTGATTTAAATGAGCGACGCGCTAAAGTCATCGAATCGCTGAAAGAACAGAATAAATTAAGCGATGACTTGCTGGCCCGGGTCGAGGCCGTCGAAACCAAAAATGCTCTTGAAGAAATTTATGCACCTTATCGTCCAAAACGGACCAGCAAATCTTTCAAGGCAAGAGAAGCTGGTTTAGGGCCGGTTGCTGAGAAAATATTGGCTGAACAGGTTGACCCGAGTGAAGCACTTGCAGGGTTCTCGCATGAAGAGTACCCAGACCTGGAAAGCCAGCTGGATGCCATTCAGCATATTATTATTGATGAGTGGGCACAGAATATTGCGCTGACGGCTGAGCTTAAAGCCAACTTTGCAAAAACTGCCGTTTTGAAAAGTGCAGTAGCAAGTGAAGAGAAGAAAGAAGTTGGCAAAAAATTCCGTGACTATTTTGAATTTTCAGAAAATTTGAACAAAGTCCCTTCACATCGTTTACTGGCCATGTTGCGCGGACGTCAGGAAAATGTGCTGGGCCTTAAAGTTGATGGTGAAAATGATCCGGCGATTCAGCGTATTGAGGTTGAATATCAGTTGGATCAAATTCAGCCACAGACACGTCAGGATTTTCTCAAGCAAACTGCAAAACTGTTCTGGATGGGTAAAGTACGTCCACAGGTTGAGCATTCATTACTGACCGAAAAGCGTTTAGCTGCTGAAAATGAAGCTATGCAGGTCTTTGCAGAAAACCTGCGTCATTTACTCTTGTCTGCACCGGCAGGTAGCCGACGTACATTGGGCGTAGACCCGGGTATACGTACTGGCGTAAAACTGGCAGTAGTGAATGAGTCAGGTGATGTACTCGCCCATAGTACGATTTATCCGTTTGCTCCAAAAGAAGATAAAGAAGGTTCAGTGGCCGAACTTGCGCGTTTGTGCCGTGAATTTGATATTGAACTGATTGCAATTGGTAATGGTACAGCCAGCCGCGAGACTGAAGCTGTAGTGGCTGAAATGATGGCAGCCAACCCGGATCTAAAACTGACCCGTGTGACTGTAAGTGAAGCCGGTGCGTCAGTCTATTCAGCGAGTGAGCTGGCTTCTCAGGAATTGCCTGAACTGGATGTGTCTATTCGTGGAGCAGTATCTATTGCCCGTCGATTACAGGACCCACTGGCTGAGCTAGTTAAAATTGATCCGAAATCAATCGGCGTGGGGCAGTATCAGCATGATGTAAATCAGGCCGGTCTTGCAAAAACGTTAGATGCGGTAGTTGAAGATTGTGTAAATGCGGTGGGCGTAGACGTTAATACCGCCTCTTCTGCAATTTTAGGTTATATTGCTGGTTTAAATAAAGCAATTGCCCAACAAATTGTAGAATACCGTAAAGAGAACGGTCGCTTCGACAACCGTCAGGACTTGAAAAAAGTTCCCCGTTTGGGCGATCGTACATTTGAACAGGCAGCTGGCTTCCTGCGTATTCAAGAAGGTAATCAGCCATTAGATGCATCTTCTGTTCATCCGGAAAGTTATGGTCTGGTTGAGAAAATTGTTGAAGCCAAAGCCACTACTGTAAAAGATATTATTGGAAATAGTGAAATTATTCGTCAGGTAGACCCTAACCAGTTTATTGATGACAAGTTTGGTCTGCCTACTATCCAGGATGTATTGGCCGAACTGGAAAAACCGGGTCGTGATCCGCGCCCTGAATTCCGTACTGCCAAGTTCCGTGATGATATTACTGATGTAAAACAGCTGACTGAAGGTATGCAACTGGAAGGCGTGGTAACCAATGTTACTAACTTTGGCGCTTTTGTTGATATTGGCGTACACCAAGATGGACTGGTACATATTTCAGAATTGGCAAACGAATTTGTTTCAGATCCGCACAAGATTGTAAAGCCGGGACAAATCGTACAGGTACGTGTGATTCAGGTCGATGCAGAGCGTAATCGCGTTAATCTTTCTATGCGACCTGAGGGTGCTGCTGCGCCGGTAAAAACATCACCACGTCCGCGTCGTGAACAAAATCAGGAGCAGCGTCCTGAGCGTAAGCCACAAGGTAAACGTCCTCAACATGCCCGTCCGCAAGGTGAACGCTCACAAGGGAAGAAACCACAGGCAGCTAAACCGCAGGAACAGAAAATTGGCGGATTAGGCGCTTTATTATTGCAAGCAGGTATTAAAGGATCTAAATAATCTCTGCGAAGTAAACGGAAACCTCCCAAGTGGGAGGTTTTCTTTTTTATCTAAAATAAATTGAAGAAAGTTTGGCTAAAAAGAATGGGTCTTGCACAAAGTTACTACCAGAATAATTTTTTAGAATTCAGGAATGAAAATGAAGAGGCTATATTAGGTTCACTGGCTTATCAGCATGAGTTCAGTCTTGATGAATTACAAAAAAGTGCATGGCTTAAGCAAATTACGATTTTAAAGAGAGCTCTTTGTATACTTGATCAAGGCGAGATCTTTTTTGAATTTCATATTCCACGTATGGGGAAACGTGTAGATAATATTTTGATCATTCAAGATTTAATTTTGGTCATTGAATTCAAAGTGGGAGATACGCAATACAGTCACTCAGCACAAATACAAGTAATTGATTACTGTTTGGACTTACTTAATTTTCATGCAGGTAGTCATAATCAGAAAGTAATTCCAGTTTTGGTGGCTACACAGGCAGCAGAAACTAGGCAGAATTGGGAGGAAATAGCCTCATTAAATGAGGTAGCATGCTGTAATGCAGAAAATTTTGGAGAGATATTTTCTGAAATTATTCAGCAATTTTCTCATAATTCAGTCATTAATACCCAATCTTGGCTGGAAGCTCCCTACAAACCGACACCGACAATTATTGAAGCAGCACAAGCTTTATATAAAGGCCATCAAGTCCAAGAGATTTCTCGTAGTGATGCAGGTACGATTAATCTTGAAATTACCTCTAATAAGATTGAGGAAATCATTGAATACTCCAAGCAGAATAACATAAAGTCGATCTGCTTTTTAACCGGGGTACCGGGTGCAGGCAAAACGCTTGCTGGTCTAAATATTGCGAATCAGCGATTGAAAAAGGATCAGACAGAGCATGCTGTTTTTCTTTCAGGTAATGGGCCATTGGTCGATGTATTACGTGAAGCATTGGTGCGCGATACAGTAAAAAATTTTAAATTGCAGGGCCTGTCAAAAAGTCGTCTAGCGGCAGAGCGTTCAGCAAAAGCGTTTATACAGAATATTCATCATTTTCGAGATTATTATTTACGCTCTACAGAAATACCTGTTGAGCAGGTAGTGGTTTTTGATGAGGCGCAGCGGGCCTGGCAAAAAGAACAGGTTTCCAATTTTATGAAACTCAAAAAGGGAATTGATAATTTTACTATGTCTGAACCCGAGTTTTTGATCAATGTGATGAACCGGCATATAGATTGGTGTGTTGTAGTCTGTTTAATCGGTGGTGGTCAAGAAATCAATACAGGAGAAGCTGGCGTTACTGAATGGTTAGAAGCCTTGAAACAGAAGTTTTCTGAGTGGCAAATTTATTATTCCGAAAAGATATTAGAAGACAGCGTTTATTTGGACTCTACAGAACATAGGAACTGGCTACAAACTACAGGCATTAATGAACAGGATTTACATTTAGCTGTCTCTGTACGTTCATTTAGAAGTGAGCGGGTATCACAATTAATTCAATATATTTTAGAGGGGAATTCTTAGGCTGCTCAACAGCTCTATTCAGAGATCAGTTCTGATTATCCTGTCGTATTGAGCAGAAATTTGAAGCAAGCTAAGCAATGGTTAAAAACCAGGGCAAAAGGATCGGAGCGTTACGGTATTGTAGCAAGCTCTGGGGCAAAGCGTTTAAGAGCAGATGGAATAGATATTAAAAGTAAAATTACTCCTGAACATTGGTTTCTAAATCTAGATACAGATGTACGCTCTTCATATTACCTAGAAGAGGTCGCTACCGAATTTGATATACAGGGTCTGGAAATTGACTATACCTGTGTTGCTTGGGATATTAATTTTTATTTTGATCAGGAGTGGAAGTATCAGGCTTTCAAAGGTAGTACATGGCAGAAAATTAAAAATGAAGCCAAGCAAAAATACTTGCTAAATGCGTATCGGGTTTTATTGACTCGCGCGCGACAAGGCATGGTAATTTATGTGCCTGAAATAGAGCAGGCCGACTGGACCCGGCCAGCGAAATATTATAATTCTACGTATCAATTTTTAATGGATTGCGGTTTCGAAACCTTAAAATGAAAAAGTAAGATGAAAAAAATCCAACTCTAGCAAGCATAAGGCAGAGTTAGATAAAAGTTAAATAAAATAGTGTAAAAATCACACATTATAGTAGCATAATCAGGCTTTAATTCAGAAAGATTGTCAGACAATATCAACTCGCTTTTTATAAAAACATCGATGTTAGTGTTACATCTGACCTCGAAGTCGATTCTAATTTTTATTCCAAACGGTTGTTTTATGTCAGTTTTAAATTTGAGAAAACCCTTTTATTTAAAAGATATACTCTCTGGACTTGTCGTTTTTCTGGTCGCATTACCCTTGTGTTTAGGTATAGCTTTAGCCTCAGGTGCACCCATTATTTCCGGTATTATTGCGGGGATTGTAGGCGGAATTGTCGTCGGGGTGTTGAGTGGCTCACACATCAGTGTGGCAGGCCCGGCGGCCGGGCTCACGGCAGTCATTCTGGTACAACTGGATCAATTAAGCGGCAATTATGCCGCTTTTTTATTGTGTATTATTTTTGCCGGTTTACTTCAAATTGGCTTTGGTCTATTCAAGCTAGGTTTTTTTGCTAATTTTATTCCCAATAACGTTATTTTAGGGCTGCTCGCAGCAATTGGCGTAATTCTGATAGCAACCCAATTACCTTATTTATTGGGTATCCATGATTTCTCATGGTCAGCAGTTTGGTCTGGAACATTTTTTTCAAATTTTAGCTCCCTTGATAAAGGCGCAGCACTGATTGGTCTGCTCAGTCTATTTTTAATTCTGGCTTGGGACAGTAGTCCTCTTAAAAAACTGGTTCTGCCATCGGCACTGGTAGCTGTGGTTGCCGCTGCGCTATTAAATTTTATTTTAATGTCGATGGGTTCTCCTTTGGCAGTTCAGAATCATAACTTGATTCAGTTACCTAATTTACTGGAAGCTCCAAGAGATGTACTGATTTTCCCGGATTTTGGCTATTTAGCAGAACCACTGATTTACACCGGAGCTATTACCCTTGCGGTAGTCGCTTCTCTGGAAACACTTCTGAATCTCGAAGCGGCAGACAAACTTGATCCACAAAAACGTTCATCACCACCGAACCGCGAGTTATGGGCACAAGGCACAGGCAATATTGTTTCCGGTTTAATTGGAGGTATGCCAATTACGTCGGTAATTGTACGTAGCTCCGTCAATGCCAATTCTGGCGCACGCAGTAAATGTTCGACCATTATTCATGGCATTTTCCTGCTACTGGCAGTGATGTTTTTTGTGCCATTGATGAATATGATTCCTTTATCAGCTCTAGCTGCGATTTTAATTTTAACGGGTTTTAAACTTACCCATCCAAAACTCTTTAAAAAGCTTTATCAGCAGGGCTGGAAACAGTTTTTGCCTTTTATTATCACATTAGTTGCGATTTTACTCACAGATCTGCTCACTGGAATTCTAATTGGATTATTGGTCAGTAGTGCTTTTATCCTATACGGTAATTTGAATAAGGGCGTACGTGTATATAAGGAAAAGCATTTGCACGGTATTGTTACACGGATTGAACTGCCTTCACAGGTTACTTTTTTAAACCGTTCAGCACTCATTTCAGCTCTCGAACATGTTCATAAAGATGAGCAGTTAATTCTGGATGCGACTCAGTCCGATTCAATCGATCCAGATATTTATCAAGTTATTCAGGAGTATCAGAATGAAACTGCCATTAAACGCAAGATTGATTTAAAACTAATCGGATTCAAACAGCATTATCATGAACTGGATGACGCAGTACTAGATATTGATATCAGTACTCGCGATTTGCAGCAGCAACTGACACCTGCCCAAGTACTGAACTTGCTTAAGGAAGGAAATGAGCGCTTTGTGAAAAATGAACGTTTACAACGTGATATTTACCGGCAGATCCGGGTCACTGCTGATCAGGGTCAACATCCGATTGCTGCCGTACTCGGCTGTATGGACTCAAGAGCTCCTACAGAGATGCTGTTCGATGTCGGAATTGGGGATTTATTCAGCCTGCGTATTGCAGGAAATGTGGCCGGACAGAAAGTCATAGGCTCTCTTGAGTTTGCCTGTCAGGCTAAGGGTTCAAAAGTAGTTGTGGTGCTGGGCCATACTGACTGCGGAGCAGTAACTAGTGCCTGCCAGCTGCGGTTACAGCATAAAAGTATTTCTGATATTAAAGAAATGCCGTATATTCAGTATATCTTGGGGCCGCTAATGCATTCGGTTCAGAGCGCTTACGATATTATGCAGCCGCGTGAGCTGAACCGGCCTTTTATTGATCAGGTAACTACCCTGAATGTTCATTACAATATCCAGTATATTGTTAACCACAGCTCTGTCTTAAAAGAGATGCTTGAACGTGGAGAAATAGCCATTGTGGGAGCAATTTATGATGTGCAGACCGGTCGGGTCAATTTTCTGGAATAAAAGAAACTAGCAAAATGCCTCCAGAATAGGAGGCATTTTTATTGATAAAGTAATTATATTTACCAGTGTTCACCTGGAAAAATACGGGCATAAGCGCGTTGAACCCAGTTAAGTTTTTCCTGTTTACCCACTGATGCGCTGGAACTTGGAAACAGATTAAAGCCAATTGACATAAACATATTGTTGATTTCAGGAGCAATCGAATAAGTAATGGATGCCAAACGGCCAAGATGCGTAGCCAAGCGTTTCGGACGCTTGATAATGGCATAGGCAATCAGATCAGCTGCCTGCTCAGGCGACAGCGTAGGGACATAACGATAAATTTTGGTCGGTGCAATCATGGGCGTGCGCACCAGAGGCATATAAATTGAAGTGATTGCAATCTTGTGTGAATGCACTTCTGCTGACAGACAGCGGCTAAAAGCATCTAGCGCGGCTTTAGAAGCCACATAAGCAGAAAAACGGGTTGCATTAGCCAGCACACCAATTGAACTGATATTAATAATCTGTCCGTCACGACGCTGCATCATTTGCGGCAATATATTTAGAATCAGACGGATTGCACCGAAATAATTCAGCTGCATGGTACGCTCAAAGTCATGAAAGCGGTCAATTGATTCATGGACGGCACGGCGAATAGAACGTCCAGCATTATTAATCAGGATATCAATATGGTCTACAGACGCCAGAATTTTCTGGGAACATGCATCAATAGCATCCAGATCATTTAAATCACATGGGAAAATAGTTGCTTTTCCACCTTCTGCTTCAATTTCGGCCTGAACTTCTTGCAAGGTAGATTCAGTACGGGCAACCAGCAGCACATGTGCACCCGCTTGAGCAAGTTTCTTGGCTGTAGTTAGGCCAATTCCACTGGAAGCACCGGTGATGAGTGCTACCTTGCCATTTACCTTGTCTTTGAAAAGTTTCTCTAATTTGTTGTTCACGTAGATCTTCCTGGCTGAAAATTTGCTGAGGCAAAATAAATATAATTTTTTTTAAATATGTTATAGCCATGACCTGCAATAGGCCAAGGGGCTCAGTCGGTTTTTATCTTAACGAAATGACAGGAAAAATCCAGAGTTAAGTGATTGAATCTAAAAATAATATTTAGAGTAATTACTCTAATTTGAGTATGTGTTTATACTGTGTTTTAACACAAGTTAAAATGGTTGAAAAGATAAAGCTTTAAAAAAGCAGTTCATAAATGAAAAGTAAAAGCATATACCGGATTAAAATAAAGCTATCAGGTAGGGCTAATTATCAGAAGCATTCGAGTTCAAGCTTTTTAGTCAGACTGACTGGTATTTGAGAGAATATAAACAGGGTCATGTATAGTGACCCTGCTTGTGTATAACTTAAACTGCGGCAAGTGCCTGTTCTAGATCGGCAATCAGGTCATCAGCATGTTCAATCCCGATAGATAAACGCACCATATCCTCGCTAACCCCTGCAGATTTCAACTCCTGTTCATTGAGCTGACGATGGGTAGTGGTTGCCGGATGACAAGCCAAACTTTTCGCATCGCCAATATTGACCAGGCGGGTGAAGAGCTGCAGTGCATCAATAAAACGGGTACCGCCAGCAAGTCCATCCTGTACCCCAAAGGATAAGATAGCCGAAGGTTTACCCTGAACATATTTTTGTGCCAGCGCATGCTGTGGATGGTCTGTCAGGCCTGCATAATTTACCCATTTGACTTTTGGATGAGCTTTCAAATACTCGGCAATTTTTAGAGCATTTTCGGTATGGCGCTCCATGCGCAGGCTTAAAGTTTCCAGTCCTTGCAGAATCATGAAAACATTCATCGGGCTAATGGCGGCGCCAGTATTACGTAAAGGCACAACACGTGCACGGGCAATATAAGCAGCTTCACCAAGCGCCTCGACATAGTTAACCCCATGATAACTTGGGTCGGGCGTATTTAACACTTTAAAACGGTCCGGATATTTACCCCAAGGGAATTTACCGCTATCGACAATCGCACCACCAATACTGTTACCGTGACCTCCAATATATTTGGTTAGCGAGTGCACCACAATATCAGCACCAAATTCAAAAGGCTTGAGCAAAACCGGTGTCGCTACCGTATTGTCAACTACCACCGGTATACCATATTCATGGGCAATTTTACTGATGGCTTCCAGATCAATGATATTGCCAAGCGGATTACCAATTGACTCGACAAATACCAGTTTAGTTTTATCATCAATCAGAGAGTGTAATGCTTCTGGATTCTGATAATCGAAGAAGCGCACTTCAATTCCCTGTTTGGGCAATGTATGGGCAAACAGATTATATGTACCACCATATAGGGTGGAAACAGAAGCAATATTATCGCCTGCTTCGGCAATAGTCTGAATCGCATAGGTAATTGCCGCCATACCCGAAGCAAGTGCCAGTGCACCTATTCCACCCTCTAGAGCTGCGATACGCTGTTCAAGAACCGCTGTTGTAGGGTTCATAATACGGGTATAAATATTGCCTTGGACTTTTAAATCGAACAGGTCGGCCCCATGTTGAGTATTATCGAAAGAGTAGGACGTGGTCTGGTAAATAGGTACCGCTACGGCTTTCGTCGTCGCTTCAGGACTATAACCGGCATGAATTGCCAAAGTTTCATCTTTATATGTCATATTATTTCTTCGATGTGGGTTAAAACCTAATCGAGTCTAGCATTTTTTAATATGAAATAAAGCTTTCCTATTCTTTGTCTATATCTATTTATTTCATAAGTATAGTGATGAGTTTAAGCAAACTCAAAATCTTGGTGTGAGTTTAATTTTTAGTCACAAAAGGCTATGAGATAACCCGCAGAATACCCAGAGTACGCCTTATGTTTTCATGGTATTCATCGTATAATACGCTGGTTATTTTTTCGCAGTTTGCGATATTCTGATTTTCAATTGAGGAGTCCTGCGTGGCCCAATATATTTACACGATGAACCGTGTGTCGAAGATGGTTCCGCCTAAGCGTGAAATCCTGAAAGACATCTCTTTGTCATTTTTTCCGGGTGCAAAAATTGGTGTGCTCGGTCTTAACGGTGCAGGTAAATCAACTCTGCTCCGTATCATGGCGGGCGTAGATAAAGATTTCTCTGGGGAAGCACGTGCGCAACCAGGTATTAAAATCGGCTATCTGGAACAGGAACCACCTCTGGATCCGAACAAAGATGTACGTGGAAATGTTGAAGATGGTCTGCGTGAACCGTTAGATGCATTAGCCCGCCTGGATGAAGTGTTTGCAGAATATGCAGCAGAAGATGCTGACTTTGATGCACTTGCAAAAGAACAAGAGAAACTTGAAGCCATCATCCAGACTTGGGATGCACATAATCTGAATAACCAGATGGAACAGGCTGCTGCTGCATTAAACTTGCCGGCTTGGGATGCTGACGTGACTCTACTTTCAGGGGGTGAACGCCGCCGTGTTGCACTTTGCCGTCTGCTTCTATCTAAACCGGACATGCTTCTTCTTGACGAACCGACTAACCACTTGGATGCAGAATCTGTGTCTTGGTTAGAACGTTTCCTAAAAGACTTTCCTGGTACCATTGTTGCTATTACGCACGACCGTTATTTCCTTGATAACGTTGCTGAGTGGATTCTGGAGCTTGACCGCGGACATGGTATTCCTTACCAGGGCAATTATACGTCTTGGCTGGAACAGAAAAATGCCCGTCTAGAACAGGAACAGAAACAGGAAGAGTCTTTTGCTAAAGCCTTGAAAAAAGAACTCGAATGGGTTCGTTCAAATGCCAAAGGCCAGCAGAAAAAGAACAAGGCTCGTATGGAGCGTTTTGAAGAGTTAAACTCTAAAGAATTCCAGCAGCGCAATGAAACTTCTGAAATTTATATTCCACCTGGTCCGCGTTTAGGTAATAAGGTAGTAGAAGTTGAAGGCATCAGTAAATCCTTTGATGGACGTCTGCTTTATGAAAACCTGACCTTTTCTGTACCACCAACAGCAATTGTTGGTATTGTTGGTCCAAACGGTGCGGGTAAAACCACACTATTCCGTATGATGACTGGGGAACAGCAGCCAGATACCGGAACAGTTACTCTGGGTGATTCAGTTAAAGTGGCCTATGTTGGCCAGATTCGTGACACCTTGGATAACAACAAAACCGTATGGGAAGAGGTTTCTGGCGGTCTGGACATCTTGAAAGTAGGTGATTACGAAATTGCGTCTCGCGCTTATATTGGCCGTTTTAACTTTAAAGGCCAAGACCAGCAGAAACGTGTAGGTGAACTTTCTGGTGGTGAGCGAAACCGCTTGCAGCTGGCAAAAATCTTACAGCAGGGTGCTAATGTAATCCTGCTTGATGAACCTTCAAACGATCTTGATATTGAAACTTTGCGTGCACTTGAAGATGCAATTTTGGTCTTTCCGGGTACAGTTATGGTGGTATCGCATGACCGCTGGTTCCTGGACCGTATTGCAACGCATATTTTGTCGTTTGAAAATGAGCAGCCTGAATTTTACACGGGTAACTATGCTGAATATGAAGCATATCGTCAGTCACGCCTAGGCGATGCAGCTGTAACCAAACGCGCCAAATATAAAAAAATCAGTGGATAATAGCCACAACTGAAAAACCAGCCTGAGGGCTGGTTTTTTTGTTTATAGGATTTTGACATCTCAGACCATACCAATAGAAAAGTCTGTAGTAACAATTAGTTACTATGGCTTTCAAATTAGTAAATTAAACATTGTTTTACTGTCAGAAGTGAACTGGATATCCCAGTAGCATACTGTTACCTTAGAGGATAAGAACTGTAGAGTAATCCACTAAGAATCGAGGAGACTGTCAATGGGCGCGCATCATGGGCACGATCACAGTCATGCAGTCGTCACTGAAGGTAATGCCAAAAAGCTTGGTTTTGCTTTGGCACTAACTACGACCTTCTTAATTATTGAGATAGTTGCGGGCTTTATAACCCAAAGTTTGGCTCTGTTATCAGATGCCGCGCATATGTTTACCGATGCCGCAGCGTTAGCTATTGCATTGGTTGCCATTAAAATTGCTAAACGTCCCGCTGATAATAAGCGTACCTTTGGCTATCAACGCTTTGAAATTCTGGCAGCACTTTTCAACGCCTGTATGTTGTTTGTGGTGGCTATTTATATTTTATATGAAGCCTACCAGCGTTTTAGCCAGCCACCCGAGATTCAGAGCCTTGGCATGCTCTCCGTGGCAATTATTGGTCTAGTGATCAATCTGATTTCCATGCGCATTCTGTTTTCAAGTTCGAAAGATAGTCTGAATGTGAAAGGGGCTTATCTTGAGGTTCTGAGTGATGCCTTGGGTTCAGTTGGTGTTATTGTTGGCGCCTTAATTATTTATTTTACTGGCTGGATGTGGGTAGATACCCTAATCGCAGTGCTAATTGGTTTCTGGGTATTACCACGGACCTGGATATTGCTGAAACAGAGTATCAATATTCTACTTGAAGGCGTACCTGAAGAGATCGATATTGAAAAGCTGCGTAATGACCTCTTGGAACTCGATAGTGTCGAGAGCATTCATCAGCTTAAAGTCTGGGCTATTACTTCTAAAAATGTGCATCTAACTGTGCATTTGTATGCACCACATGCAAACCGGAACCAACTTTATCAAAATGCTCTCGAAATGTTGACCCATGAGCATGGTATTACCGAAGTGACGTTACAGATTGAGGAGGACCCATGTCAGACACTTGCTCATGACCATCAGAATGATCATGAACACAGTCACTAAGTTATTTTAGGGTTTAGATCTGCCACTCATGGCCACATTCACGACACTTCCATTGTTTCTGGGATTGCATAAATGCCTGCATGGACAGTTTAAAGTCTGGCAAATCGCGCCAGAACAGGAATCCGGCTATAAGGCAGATAATAAATACAGCTACAGTCGCCATTTGCAATGTACTGCCGGCACCATCACCAAAAATCCACATGCCGATACTGATTACCACCAGTAGTAATAAAATAAAAATAGCTGGAATCAGGAACACCAGACTTTTGGGAACCACAGGACGGGGGGTATTGGTTCCTTGACTGACTGGTATGATCTTGGGACTCTGGCATTGCGGGCAGCGATATTGCATGGAAAACTCCTAAACTCTTTTGCTGTCTATTTTACTGAATAGTGTAGGTAAGCCGAAAGTGTAAGCATAAAAAAAGCCACTGAATAGGTCAGTGGCTTTTAGAATTTGGCGTCCCTACGGGGATTCGAACCCCGGTTACCGCCGTGAAAGGGCGATGTCCTAGGCCTCTAGACGATAGGGACTTATGAGGCAGTTACACAAAGTAGAACAGCTTCTGGTGGAGTCAAGCGGGATCGAACCGCTGACCTCTACAATGCCATTGTAGCGCTCTACCAACTGAGCTATGACCCCAGCGTTTGTGTGAGCGCAATATTAGGGGCATTGCGCTCATACGTCAACACAAATATTTACTCGCCTTGATCATCTGCTTCATTTTTCGGCAATTTCAGGCTTTCATTAAGTTTTTCCCAGGCTTTTAACTCTTTTTTGCTCGGACCACCTACAATTTCTAGTGCACGACGCAAACGGGCAAAGGTCAAGTCGGGACCTAAAATCACCATAGATTGCATGACAGGCGTGGATGAGGTTGAACCGGCAATCGCAATAAAAAAAGCAGGCATGAAATCACGTAGCTTGATGCCCATTTGGTTAGACAGATCCATTAGAGTCTGGCTGACCGTATCATTATTCCAGGTAAATAGACTTTCCAGCCGCCAGATGGCAAATTGCAGGCTTTGACGAACCTGCTCCTCAGTCAGTTTTTTACTTTCAAACTGTTCTTTGGAAATATTCGGGAACTGATTGAAGTAAAAGCCCGCCCAGTTTACTGCCTCAGAAAGCAGGTTAATTCGCGGCTGGATGGCTGCAGCAATCTCTTCAAGTTTATTACGGTCTGCCTTCCAGTTGAGCAGGGTATTTAACAATTCTGCAGGAGACAATGCCTTAATCCACTGACCATTTAACCAGTTAAGCTTTTCAACATCAAAAATCGGACCGCCTAGTGATACACGTTTAATGTCAAAGTGTTCGATCATTTCTGCCAGCGTAAACTTTTCACTTTCATCTGGCATAGACCAACCCATACGACCCAGATAGTTTAGTAGGGCCTCTGGCAATACACCAATATCACGGTAATAATTGATTGATGTTGGGTTCTTCCGTTTAGATAATTTGGACTTATCCGGATTGCGTAGTAGTGGCATATGACAGATTGTCGGCATATCCCAGCCAAAGTAGGAGTACAGCAACTGGTGTTTTGGTGCCGATGGAATCCATTCTTCGCCACGGATGACATGCGTAATTTGCATAAGATGGTCATCAACCACATTGGCCAGATGATAAGTAGGCAGTCCGTCAGTTTTTAACAGAATCTGCATGTCTACCTGAGCCCAAGGAATCTCAACTTCACCACGCAGCATGTCATTAAATTTGCATACGCCTTCAGCAGGCACTTTCATGCGAATAACATGAGGTTCACCAGCTGCCAGACGGCGTTCAACTTCTTCATGAGAGAGCTGCAGACCCCGACCGTCATAGCGTGGACTTTCACCACGGGCCTGCTGTTCGGCACGCATCTGGTCGAGTTCTTCTGGAGTTGCAAAGCAATAAAAAGCATGACCTTTTTCAACTAGTTCTAATGCATACTGTTTATAGATATGCATACGCTCGGACTGGCGATATGGTGCATGTGGGCCACCGATATCTGGTCCTTCTGACCAGTTCAGTCCCAGCCATTTTAATGAGTCCAGAATCATTTTTTCTGATTCAGGGGTTGAACGCAGCTGATCGGTATCTTCAATACGCAATATAAATTCGCCTCCATGCTGCTTGGCAAAGCACATATTGAACAGGGCGATATAAGCAGTACCAACATGGGGAAAGCCAGTTGGAGAAGGAGCAATACGGGTGCGGACGTTCATAACTCTTAATTTTCAATAACAGATTAAGACTATTATAACGAAAAAGCCTGACAGCTTAAGGGTTAATTCACCCCAGGCAGGTCAGGCTAGAAAAGACTATGAAAATTATAAAATTAAGAGGTTTGCTGTGGAAAAATAATCTGTACCAGACGGCTAAAACGCTGGTTCTGTGCCGCCAGAAAATTCTGGGTAGGAGCAGCACGCATAGAAGTCAACATTTTTAAATCCAGCTCAGATCTTTCAACTGAAGGCGTAGTTTTCTCAGATTGGCGCTGGTTTAAAGCTTTTTCGATAAGAGAGCCTGTTTTAGCAGGAGCATGGGTAGAACCAGATATTTTAGATAAATCCTGATTTTTAAGACTGTTGCCTTGTACAATAACTGCGCTATGCCCTATCTGGCTGAGTGTAAGCATACTCAAACTTAAGTAAAAAATCTTAAATAAATTCATGTTCATGTAAGAAGAGTCCCCTATAAATCGGCTAATTCTTATAAAGTTTGCCGAAAATCGCATGAATTAAAACAGCTTTGTCTTAACAGTTACAGTATAGACTCACAATTCATTACAAAATTTTAAACTAACTCTAGTTAAAAAATTACAATAAACCCTAAGCTGTATTGGAAGTGTATTTTTAACAGATAAATGTGTAGAGGAGGTGAAGAGAAAATAGGAGACTTAAGAGTGCCCAAGATACTTGGATTTTTTGACTGTACTAGAAGCTAAATAAAAGATGACAGTTTCAGTTAGAGAAAACCTGATAACTGTACCTAAAACAACGTTATATAAAAATCAGGAATTGTAGAACTTAATCAATTGAATGGAATGCAATACTCAACCGTATAATGAGTTGTTGTTTTATAAAAATTTTCAGTATATTGCAAATTGTTTATCAAGTGACCTAGAGAAGTAAATGAGAAAGCATTTCCAATGGGGTTTAAAAGGTGGCATGTTAGCCACCTTAATACTATGTGGTTCAGTTACACAAGCTGCTGACCGTCAATTTTTGAATGTCTCATATGATGCGACACGTGAATTTTATGATGAGTTCAATAAGTCATATGGTGCTTACTGGAAAAGCCGTACTGGACAAACAGTTGAATTTAAACAGTCACATGGCGGTTCAGGTAAACAGGCACGCTCAGTAGTTGATGGTTTAAAAGGTGATGTAGTGACTTTAGCCTTGGCAAATGACATTAATGAGATCGTAAAATCTGGCCAGATTAAAGCAGGCTGGCAAAAAGAATTTCCTTATAATTCTGCACCCTATACTTCAACTATCGTTTTTATGGTACGTAAAGGTAATCCGAAAAAAATTCAGGACTGGAAAGATCTAACCAGACCGGGTGTGCAGATTATTACACCTAACCCTAAAACAGGCGGCTTGCCACGCTGGATTTATCTGTCGGCTTGGGGCTATGCGCTGAAACAGCCGGGCGGTAATGATGCTAAGGCACGAGTGTTTGTTAAAAGCATGTATAAGAATGTCAAGGTGATGGACTCTGCTGCACGTGCCTCTATGACGACATTCGCCGAACGTGGCATGGGTGATGTACTGCTAACCTGGGAAAATGAAGCTCTAGTCACGCTTAAAACTTTAGGCCGTGATAAATATGATATTGTTTATCCATCAATTTCAATTTTAACGGAACCATCGGTTGCAATTGTTGACAAGACAGTTAAAAAAAATGGTAATAAATGGCTGGCTACCGGCTATATTAATTATCTGTATTCTCCTTTGGGCCAGGAAATGGCAGCAAAATACTATTATCGGCCACGTAACCAGAAAGTTATGGCGAAATATGCTGCTCAATTTCCTAAGCTGAAAACTTTCACTATTGATGAAGTATTCGGGGGATGGAGCAAGGCACAGCAAACCCATTTTGTAAATGGGGCAACATTTGACCAGATTTATAATGATCGTCGCTAACCATTCGTCGTTCAAGTAGTTCCTCTGGAAAAGCCCTGTAGCAGAATAATTCTGTCAGGGCTTTTTAATGATGCTTTAAAAAAGATCGGCAAAACGGTTTTCTCTATAGAAAATAATATTTCCCTACAAAAAGCCATTTGGAGCTTTATAAAAACAGGGTAATAATGTGCAGTTAAATTTTTAGCTGTCTGAACCGATCTTATGTCGCATATTTCTGTATTACTCCATGAAACTGTTGCTGCCGTACTGGCAGAGCGCAATACAGGAATTTATGTAGACGCAACCTTCGGCCGAGGTGGCCATAGCCGTGAATTACTGGCTCAGCTCAATACAGATGCTCAGGTTTATGCCTTCGATAAAGATCCTCAGGCTTTGGCTGTTGCTGCCGAGCTCGAGCAGCAGGACGCTCGCTTTAAAATTATTCATGCCAGTTTTGCTGACCTTAAACAGGAGCTTGAAAAAATTGGTATAACTGAAGTCGATGGGATCATGGCAGATTTAGGGGTTTCATCGCCACAACTTGACCAGGCTGAACGCGGTTTTAGCTTTATGCAAGACGGACCCTTAGATATGCGTATGGATAATTCCCAAGGCCAAACCGCAGCAGAGTGGCTGGTCAATATTGAAGAAGAGGCATTAGCCAATATTATTTATCAGTATGGGGAAGAGCGTTACAGTCGCCGCATAGCCCGCGCAATTAAACAGGCAGGCTACATTGCAACCACTGGCCAGCTGGCTGAACTCGTGAAAACTGCCCATCCAAAATGGGAAAAACACAAGCATCCTGCTACGCGTACCTTTCAGGCTATTCGTATTGCCATCAATAAAGAATTAGAAGATATTGAGCTGTTTCTACCACAGGCAGTCGATATTCTTAAACCATATGGACGCCTGGCGGTAATCAGTTTCCATTCACTGGAAGACCGTCTGATCAAACAGTTTATACAAAAAGAATCAAGTTTGGCCGAAGATTCAGGCTGGGGAATGCCGCAAATACAGCAGGACACTCGCCGTCTGAAGAAAATTTCACGTATTAAAGCCAGTGATGCCGAAGTTAAAGAAAACCCACGCTCACGTAGTGCTTGGTTAAGAGTAGCAGAACGCTTAGCATAGTAAGGCGCACAATGAAAAAAAAAGTTGTTGAAGAAAAAGCTGAACAACCTCTCTTGCAGAAACCGGCTCTCAAGAAAATTGTGGTTTACACAGTTCTGGTACTGCTGGTTTTTATGAGTGCGGTCATGGTGGTTTTTCAGGTTTTTCAATATCGTCATGATTACCGAGATCTGAGTTCCTATATGCGTGAAAGGGATGACCTGAACGCAGAATGGGGACGCCTGCTGATTGAACAACAGACTTTTGGTGCCACTGCCCAGATTGGAACCCGGGCAGTAACCCAGTTGCGTATGTATTCTCCGCCGGCTTCACAAACTGTGGTGATTTCCTTACCTATGACTTCTGAGCAAAAAAAATAAGGCATGCTGTATGGTAGACAAGCGAATTAAGCAAACACGAAGAAAACAGCAGTCGATTTCGGAAAAACCTACTCTTGCCTTTGATATGTGGCGCTTCTATTTAATGTGGGGCGTGGTATTACTGTGTTTTGTCATATTGATTGCGCGTGCATTTTATGTACAGATTATTAATAAGGACTTTCTGCAAAACAAGGCCAATGCCAATATTTTAAGAACTGAGTCTTTAAAAGCCATGCGTGGAGTCATCAGCGATCGTCATGGTGTACCTCTGGCGATCAGCACGCCAATTATGAAAATTGTAATTGACCCGCGTGATTATTTTGATAATAAAAAGCTCTACGACGAGATTAAAGCCGAGTTAAAAAAAGATCCGAATAACCGCAAACTCAAGCGTCAGTTACCTGATAAAAATCTTAATCTGGATGAGTTGGCCGATGCAGTCGGTATCGATCGGACCGAATTAAAAAGAAAATTAAACGAGCGGCCAAGATCACGTTATCTGGTTCTGAAAAAAGAAGTACCACCACAGCAGGCAGACCTGATCGTCAAGCGAGATTTTCAGGGGGTATATGCCGAGAAAAATTATAAACGCTATTATCCGCAGCCACAGCCAAATGCTCAGATTATTGGTTTGACCAATAGTGAAGGGACTGGTATTGAAGGCCTGGAAATGCAGCTTAACAAACGGCTGGCTGGTGTCGATGGTGAGCAGAAAGTTATCCGTGATAAACGCGGTAACCGGTTGAAGGTAACCGAGGTTATTAAAGAAGTTGAACCGGGTGAAAATATTACACTCAGTATTGACTCACGTTTGCAATATATTCTTTATCGTGAACTTACAGCTGCAGGTATCGCCAACAATGCCCGCTCGGCCAGTGCTATTGCAGTAGATGTTAAAACCGGTGAGATTCTGGCCATGACCAGTTGGCCCTCTTATAACCCGAATGATAAAAATGGACTGGCCAATAAAGATGCCATGCGAAACCGCGGTGCAATCGATATGTTTGAACCGGGTTCTACCATGAAGCCATTAAGTGTGGCTGCGGCGCTAGAAAGTGGTAAATATACACCAAATACCATTATTAATTTAGGCTCAGGCTCAATGCGGGTCGGTAACCATACTATTCGTGATACGCATAGTTATGGCCAGCTTAGTGTAACTGGTGTAATTATCAAGTCATCAAACGTTGGTGTGGCGAAGATGGCTTTATCTTTGCCCTATTCAACTCTTCCGACATTTTTTAAGCGAATTGGTTTCGGACAACGTTCAGCTGTGAAGTTCCCGGGTGAGAGTA
Source organism: Acinetobacter sp. UNC436CL71CviS28 (assembly GCF_000620525.1). Taxonomy (NCBI): domain Bacteria; kingdom Pseudomonadati; phylum Pseudomonadota; class Gammaproteobacteria; order Moraxellales; family Moraxellaceae; genus Acinetobacter; species Acinetobacter sp. UNC436CL71CviS28. The sequence goes on along the minus strand of NZ_JIBB01000001.1, from coordinate 169,558 downwards.
CAGGCCTGATTTTACCACCAAGTAAATGGAATGTTTCAGAAGTAGCCACTATGTCTTATGGTTACGGTATTAATGCCACTGTACTGCAAATGGTACAGGCGTATGCCATGCTGGCAAATCATGGTGTAAAAATGCCTCTTAGCCTTTATAAGCTGGATGAACCGCCTAAAGGTGAGCAGCTTCTTGAACCTAAAATCGCTGATCAGGTACTCCTGATGATGGAACAGGTAACATTACCTGGAGGAACTGCACGTCAGGCTAATATTCCCGGTTACCGTGTTGCAGGTAAAACAGGTACGGCCCATAAACTGCGAGCTGACCGTAAGGGTTATTCGAGTAATGAGTACCGCGCCCTGTTTTCTGGTGTAGCACCGGTAAGTGATCCACGACTGGCCATTTTTGTGGTCGTAGAAAATCCGAAAGGAAAATATTATGGCGGTCTGGTGGCTGCGCCAGTATTTGCCCGGGTAATGCAGGAATCACTCCGTTTGATGAATGTGCCATTAGATAAGCCGCTCGATGTTCCACAGGAACCGTAAATCAGGTGATGCATGACAATTACATTTAATGAAATATATCCAGGTAACGCCAACGTAGAGTGGGCGAATCAGCCATTTAGCGGTTTTTGTCTGGATAGCCGTAAAGTACAGGCAGGACAGATCTTTATTGCTTTAGATAGCTTAAGTCATTCTGATAAAACTCGTATTTTTGCGGAAAATGCATTAAGCCAAGGTGCTCTTGGTATTATTTCCGAATCTGATCTCGGGGTGACCACAGCATGGGTTTGTCCCCAGGTTAGACAATGGATGGGTGGGTGGCAAAAACAGTATTTACAGGCTACCCAGCCGGTAAATTCTGCCCGAATTCTAGCTGTCACAGGGACTAATGGTAAAACCACTATTTCCCGGCTGATAGCAGAACTGATCAGCTTCCAGAAGCAGCCCTGTGCTGTAATGGGAACAACTGGTAATGGTATTTTACCGCATCTGGTCGCTTCAACACATACCACACTAGATGCGTTACAGCTACAAAATGCCCTGCATGATTTTTCCTCTCAGGGTGCGAATTTTGTTGCTCTCGAAGCCAGCTCACATGGCCTGGAGCAGGGCCGTCTGAATGGCTGCGAGATTGAAATTGCTATTTATAGTAACCTGAGTCGAGACCATCTGGATTATCATGGAACCTTGGCAGCTTATGCAGATGCCAAGGCTTTGCTGTTCAAATTTGCTACGCTGCGTAGTGCCGTAATCAATCTGGATGATGATTATGCACCAGTGATGCTGGAAACAGCACAAGCCAATCCGGCCCGACCAAAGATTTTGACCTACTCATTACAACATCCAGAAGCAGATTATCGCGTATCTGATATTCACTACAGTCTGAAAGGAGCGAAGTTTAAGCTGATCGCCCCAACAGGTGAATATGTGGTACAGAGCCCGCTTTTAGGTCAATTTAATATTGAAAACCTGGTGGCTAGTCTGATTGCAGTAGAGCAGGCCGGTTTTAAACTGAGTGATATTTTAGCAACTGTACCTCAGCTCAAGGGAGCTCCAGGCCGCATGCAGGTGATCCGTGATGCAGAGCGTTTATTTGTAGTGGATTATGCTCATACACCTGATGCTTTAACACAGGTTCTGGTTACCTTGAAACGCCATGTCCAGAATCAGCTTTGGGCCATATTCGGTTGTGGTGGTGATCGCGACCGTGGCAAACGTCCGTTGATGACTCAGGCAGCTCTTAATGATGCTGACCCGGTGATTCTCACCTCAGATAACCCGCGAACAGAAAGTCCTGAACAGATTTTTGCTGATATGAAGAATGGGGTTGATTTTGGTAACCATCATGTGCAGGAAATTCGCGACCGGCGTGAAGCAATCAAATATGCAGTGCAACAGGCACAAGCTGGCGATATTGTAGTCATTGCCGGAAAGGGCCATGAAAACTATCAGGAAATTGATGGCGTCCGACACTGGTTTGATGACGTGGTCGAAGTGCAGTCCGCACTTGAAGCCCAACACTGCAATTTATCTCAAGCCTATTCTGCTGACTAGGAAAACTTATGCATACCTCTACAACAAGTACCGGGTCTTTGGAGCCTTGGACAGCCCAACAATTAATGGAAGCAACACAAGGCTACTGGTATCAGGAACGTTGCCCTGAGCAGCCAATCAAGCGGATTCTGACGGATTCACGGCAGGCAGAAGCTGGAGATGCTTTTCTTGCCTTAAAAGGTGAGCGTTTCGATGCCCATAATTTTGTGGCTCAAGTTTTAGATAAGGGCTGTCAGGTTGCAATTGTTGAGCGTCCTCTTGACCTTGACATGATGCAGCTGGTTGTTACAGATACACGGCAGGCACTAGGAAGGCTTGGAGCCTATCGTCGTCAGCAGAATCCACAGCTTAAAGTAATTGCGCTGACGGGGAGTAGTGGTAAAACGACTACTAAAGAAATGCTGGGCAGTATTCTGTCCCGTCTTGCACCTACCTTGGTCACACGAGGCAATCTGAACAACGACTTGGGCGTGCCTATGATGTTGCTCGAGCTTACAGCTGAACATCAATATGCAGTGATGGAACTGGGCGCCAGTCATCAGGGTGAAATTGATTATACTTCACAGCTGGTCCAGCCACAGGTGGCAGGTATCATTAATGTTGGTACTGCACATTTAGGTGAATTTGGAGGCCGTGAAGGCATTTGTCGGGCTAAATCGGAAATCTATGCTCATATAGCAAAAGATGGAACCTCAGTTATTCCGGCGGCTGATGATTTTACTGACGCTATCCGTCATGCTGTTCAGACAACGCAAGTCCTGAGTTTTGGTGAAGGCGGCGATATATATGCAACAGAAATGACGCTATTGGCTCAGTCTGCCCAATTCATGCTACATACACCACAGGGTGTGCGTGAAGTTAATTTACCTTTTGCGGGTTTACATAATGTACAGAATGCAACTGCAGCTACAGCTTTCGCGCTTGCGATTGGTATTTCTCTGGACGATATAGTTATCGGTCTCGAGCTGGCACAAGGGGCGAAAGGGCGATTAAATTTTATTAGCCATAAACAGCATTTGTTTATTGATGATACTTATAATGCCAATCCTACATCGATGCGGGCTGCCGGAGAGGTTCTGGCACAGCAATCCGGTATCAAAGTAATGGTCACTGGCGATATTGGCGAGCTGGGTGACGCTGCAGCTGTTGAGCATTACCGTCTGGGGCGTGATCTGGTGAGCCAGGATATCAATTTTTTAATAGCAGTTGGCGAGTTTGCACCCGCTGCACTTGAAGGTGCCCGTAGCACCCAGTACGGGAAAAAAATGCAGGCCTTTCTGACTCAGGCCCAAGCACTTCCTTTTCTAATGAGTCTGGTCGAAACACATCAACCACAGTCTATGAGTTTCCTGTTTAAAGGTTCTCGTTATACCCATATGGAGACGTTGATGGCTGATTTGATGGAGAAAATTTAATGCTGTTATGGTTGTTTGAACAGCTTGCGGGCTATCATAGTTCGTTTCAGGTGGTTCGTTATTTAACATTTCGCTCTCTATTGAGTGTCCTGACGGCCCTCAGTATTGGTCTCATTCTGGGACCAGTCATGATTCGCAAGTTACAGGCACTTAAATATGGTCAAGCAGTCAGCTCTTTTGCTCCTGAAAATCATGCGAAAAAAATGGGTACACCTACTATGGGTGGGGTGTTGATTCTATTATCGATTGGTATTTCAACACTACTCTGGGCAGATTTATCTAATCCTTATGTCTGGATTGTACTGGGCGTGATGGTAATTTTTGGTGCAGTAGGCTGGGCAGATGACTGGATCAAAATCCGTTATAAAGATAATGCCGGACTACCTGCGCGCAAGAAATTCTTCTGGACATCTATTGCCTCTTTAGGTGCCGGTATTGCACTGTATTATATTGCAACCCAGCAACCTAGTGCCGTACAGACAGCTAACATGCTGGATCTGCTTATTCCATTTTTTAAAAATCTGACGATTCCATTATCCGTTATCCCATTCGGTATCGCCTTTATTGTCTTTACCTATCTGGTTATTAATGGTGCTTCAAATGCGGTTAATCTGACTGATGGTCTGGATGGTTTGGCAATTATGCCTATTGTACTGGTTGCTGCAGGACTAGGTGTATTTGCCTATCTGGCAGGTGATGTACGCTTTGCTGATTATCTGCATATTCCTTATGTAAAATATTCTTCTGAACTGGTAGTTATCTGTTCGGCCATGATTGGTGCCGGTCTGGCTTTCCTCTGGTACAACGCTCATCCTGCTCAGGTGTTTATGGGAGATGTGGGTGCTCTGGCACTGGGAGCAATGCTCGGTACAATTGCGGTCATGGTTCGTCAGGAGATTGTTTTTGCAATTATGGGCGGTGTATTTGTCATGGAAGCAATTTCCGTCTTCCTGCAAATTGGCTCGCTACGTATGCGTAACAAACGAGTTTTTCTGATGGCACCATTGCATCATCATTATGAAAAGCAGGGCTGGAAAGAAACCCAAGTAGTAATCCGCTTCTGGATTATTACAATTATGCTAGTGGTTTTGGGACTAATGACCTTAAAATTACGTTAAGCAAATCTTTTTATAAAAGCCGGCATTTGCTAATAACTGCCGGCTTTTTTTATTCTGGAGAAAATAATGAACCTGCTCATGTGTCCTGTATGTCGGGAACAACTCAAATTGGTAGACAGGACATGGCGCTGCGTAAATCACCACAGTTATGATGTAGCCAAACAGGGGTATGTCAATCTGCATGTGGTACAACATAAACACAGTAAAAATCCGGGCGATACGCCTGAGTCGGTTCAGGCAAGACGAGCATTCTTGGCTGATGGTTTTTATGCACCGTTACAGCAGGCAGTGGTCAAGATAATCTCCAGTCTTCGTATTGAAAACCTGCTGGACATTGGTTGTGGTGAAGGATACTACACACAGGCCATGCAGTCTGAAGTCTTGCAATGTGTAGGAGTTGATATCGCTAAAAATGCGGTACAGGTTGCTGCAAAGACCAATCAGCAGGTAACTTGGGTGGTTGGTACAGGTGCAGTTTTACCTGTAATTGACCATTCAATAGATCTATGTACCAGTTTGTTTAGTCCCATTCCCCAGCAGGAAATCTTGAGGGTTTTAAAGCTAGGGGCTTATCTTATGGTAGTTACGCCAGGGCCTGAGCATCTCTACAGTATGCGTGAAGTATTATTTGAAGAAGTAAATGCTCATGAACCGGCCAAGTTTGTTGAGCAGCTGGCAGAACATTTTGAGCTGGTTGAACAGCCACTGATTGAAACCCGGCTACTGCTCAACCAGGCGCAACTCAAAAATCTGGTTGCCATGACCCCTTATGCTTATAAGGCAAAACCAGAGCGCCGCCAAAGATTAGAAGCACTGGAAAATTTTGAGACTCAAGGCAGTTTTCAGATTTATCTGTTCAAGAAAAAAGACTGACTTTAAGAATAAAGAAGCCACCTTTATGGTGGCTTCTTTATTTAAATCATTGGACCTCTTGAATCAGATTCTCCAGTGCATCACGTTGCTGAGGTTCAGTACGTGATTGCTGTGTTCGGGCAGGTTGATCCGGTGTATTAACTTGAGGTGGAGCTGAGCGTGAAGGAATCAGGATTTCTTCACCGGGCAAATCGGCAAAGTCATTAGTGACAGCAGCCGGAGGAGGAGCCGGACGATATAAAGGACGTGCCAGAGGAGGGGAAGCACGATCAACCTTAGGTTCTACTTGGCCCGCTGTTTCTTGTAGTCGGGGAGCTTTGGCATTTTTGTCTAGCTGTACCCAGGATGCTGGAGTACCCTTGAGCGCATTACCCATGAAGTTAATCCAAATCGGTAAAGCTGCTACCCCGCCATATTCACGACGGCCCAAAGTTGTTGGCTGGTCAAAGCCAACCCAGGCCACAGTCACTAGTTTGCCGTTAAAGCCCGCAAACCACGCATCTTTAGCATCATTTGTAGTACCGGTTTTGCCTCCAATATCACCACGGCCAATTTTTAAAGCAGCGCGTCCTGTACCATGCTGGATCACATCCCGAAGAATATTGGCCATATCATAAGCCGAGCTCGATTTTAAAATGCGCTGCGCCTGACGATAATCTGATTCCGGTTCTTTCTGCTCACTAATATTATTTTTTGATTGATCTAAAGACTGATTGGTCACTTCAATGACTTCATCATCAGGCGTCTGCGGAGTGTCTTCTTCAGTATCATCTTTGGCATTAATGCAAGGAATACAGGCATATTCCGGGTCAGCCTCAAAAATCACTTTGCCATAGGCATCTTCAATTCGACTGATAAAGTGAGGCTGGATTCGGTAGCCCCCATTGGCAAAGGTGGCATAGCCAGTTGCCATCTGTACAGGTAGAACCTGCGGTGTTCCCAAAGCAATCGTATAGTTACGTGGAATCTGGTCATCACGTAAACCAAAGTCCATAAGTAACTGTCGTGCACGCTCAATTCCTACATTTTGTAGTAAACGTACAGAGACCGTATTACGTGACAAATAGAGTGCACGGCGTAAAGGAATCATTCCCAGATATCGACCATCCGAGTTTCTGGGTGTCCATTTACCGATCGTAATCGGACTGTCATTTACCATCGTATAGGGGGTCATTCCACGCTCTAAAGCCAGAGCATAGATAAAGGGTTTAATTGTGGAGCCAGGTTGACGCCAGCCTTGTAAGGCCCGGTTAAACTTGGACTGATAAAAACTGTAGCCCCCTACAACTGCTTCAATCGCTCCATTATTTGGATTAATTGCAATCAGCTGGCCCTGTACTTTTGGTAACTGGACCAGTGCCCATGAAGTTTTACTTTCATTCGGGCGCAACCGGATAATATCTTTAACTTTCACAATCTGAGAGGCACGACTTGGCGCTCCCCCTACACTGTTAGCATTGCGGTAAGGCCTTGCCCAAGACATGCCAGACCATGGTACTGTCACTGTAGAACCATCCTGCATCAGTGCTTCAAATGAGTTGGAATTGACCTTGACTACCTGTGCAGGGTAAGTATTTGCAAATGCCCGAAATTTGTTTAAAGGCTCATCATGTGCCTCGGCACCGCGCCAGCCATGGCGACGGTCATAATCTTCCAGACCATTCTGGACTGCCTGTTCGGCATAGGCCTGACGTTTACTGTCAATGGTGGTGTACACCTTATAGCCTGAATCGATGGCCAGATCACCAAAGCGTTCTACCAGTTCAGAGCGAACCATCTCACCTACATAAGGAAAGCGGTTACTGATTCCACGATCAGGCATGTCCAAGTTGATCGGCTCGGCCACGGCAGCCTGATATTGTGACTGGCTGATATATCCAAGCTGTAACATACGGCCCAGAATCCAGTTGCGACGTTCCAATGCCCGTTCAGGGTTAGCAACCGGATTATATTTTGATGGAGCTTTAGGCAGGCCGGCCAGCATTGCCATTTGTGCCAGACTTAGCTCATCCAGACTTTTGTTATAATAAATTTTGGCAGCTGCGGCGATACCATAGGCATTTTTACCCAAGAAAATCTTATTGACATATAAGGTCAGAATTTCTTCTTTACTCAGGTTTTGCTCGATTTTTCGTGCCAGAAAAATCTCTGTCAATTTACGTTTTAAGGTGCGCTCCGGGCTTAAATAATAGTTCTTGGCCACCTGCATAGTAATAGTTGAACCGCCAGTCTGCACGTCAGATCCGGTAACACTCTCTGTAACAGCACGCCCCAAGCCTTTAAAGCTGATGCCACTATGCTCAAAAAATGAGGAGTCTTCTGCGGCAAGAAAAGCATGAATAAAGGCTGGCGGAATCTGTTTATATTCAACCGGTACAGACAATTTTCCACCGTACTCAGCCACCAGCTCGTTATCGGCAGTATAGACCTGTAACGGCTTAAGTAAAGGTGCTTTTTTGAGCGAACTCATCTCAGGCAGTGAAGGGGCAATATAAAGATAAATACCATAAAACCCCATTGGTATTGAGACTAGAATGATAATTAAAATAGAAAAAAAGGGGTGAACACGGCCTGAACTGGATAGCTTTTTCATAACAAGTAAGTTTTAATAAGAGCTAATGGCAAACTAATTGATGGTCAGTATAGCCGTTAGATAAACGGATTGTTAGATGAGATATTGTATCCGTGCAAAATTATACGCTGACTATTAGTTCGTTATTTTTTTTGGGGATAAAAAAATAATAGGAAAGCATTGTGCTCAGGTTATATCGTAAACCAAATAAAGGATTAGTCGGAATAGATGTAAGTTCTACTTCGGTTAAATTATTAGAGCTCTCTGTAAAAGGTGGCAGATACTGGGTTGAAAGTTACGGGCTTTATCCGCTTTCCGATGGAAGTGTCGTTGAAAAAAATATTCTGAATCCTGAAGCGGTTGCCGATGCTTTAGAGCGCGTAATTGACATTGCTAACCCTCAGGCGGCTAATGCGGCTTTTGCAGTACCTACTTCGGCGGTGATCAATAAAGTCATCGAAATGGATGCAGACATGAACGATGATGAACGTGAAGTTCAGATCCGTATGGATGCAGAGCAATATATTCCTTTTCCTTTAGACGAAGTCAGTCTTGATTTCGAAGTGTTGCCAGATATATTGGCAAATCCTGATCGAGTAAATGTACTGCTGGTGGCCACCCGTACTGAAAATGTAGATGCACGTGTCGAAGTGCTGGAAATGGCAGGTCTAACCGCGAAAATTGCTGATGTAGAAAGTTATGCGCTAGAACGTGCGTTTAAAGTGTTCGCTGATACATTGCCTATAGGGGTGAATACCGTAGGTATTCTAGATATCGGCCACACCATGACAACTTTGTCTGTCATGCAGCATGGCAAGATTATCTATACTCGCGAGCAGGTTTTTGGTGGAAAGCAGCTGACTCAGGACATCCAGAATCGTTATGGCCTTTCCTATGAAGAAGCTGGCCGGGCCAAAAAAGAGCGTAATTTGCCAGATGATTATGATATTGAAATACTCGAGCCTTTCTTAGAGGCCTTAGTGCAACAGGCTGCTCGTTCTTTGCAGTTTTTTTTCTCGTCTTCACAGTTTAATGAGATTGATCATATTTTATTGGCGGGTGGAAATGCCAATATACCGGGACTGGCCAAACTACTCCAACAAAAGCTGGGCTACCGGGTAACAATTGCCAATCCATTTTTACAGATGGGTTTTGCGCCGCAGGTTGATGTACAAAAAGTTGAAAAAGATGCATCTTCACTCATGGTGGCTTGTGGTTTAGCGCTGAGGAGTTTTGATTAATGACAACAATTAACCTGCTCCCTTGGCGTGATGAGCTAAGGGAACAACGGAAAAAGCAATTTATTATTATTTGTATTGGGGTGGCATTACTAGGTTTAGCCGGAGTGGTACTGACTTGGATGTACTATGACCGCAAGCTGGATGATCAGGAACAAGCTAATCAACTGATTATCAGTACTAACCAGAACCTGGATATACAGCTTAAATCTCTAGATGGCCTGCAAGAACAGCGTGATGCCATTATTGAGCGCATGAACCTGATTCAGGGCTTACAGGGTAAACGTCCGGTTACTGTTCGTTTGGTGGATGAGCTGGCACGTGTAATCCCAGCCAATATGTATCTGACCAAATTTGCACGGACTGGTGATAAATTCACTCTCGAAGGGAAGGCAGAAAGCCCGAACACTGTAGCTGAGCTTTTGCGTGGTCTAGAAGCTTCACCTTGGTATCGTAATGCCTTTATGAACTCATTCCTTGCCGCGGAAGAAAAGAAAGAGCAGACCCCAACTTCGCTGATACCTCGACCAGAAGAAAACTATGGCAGTTTTGTTGTAACTGTAGATGCAGGTGAGATTGCTGCTGATAGTCCGCCATCGGCTGATCCCAATGCACCAACCAATACAGCAGCAACGGGTCCTGCAGCGGGAGCAGCACAATGAGTCGTGAAGAATTCGATGATTTAAACCAGGAAGATGCTAAACCTGCTAAAAGAAAAATGACGCTAGAAGCCTTCCTGCAACAGTTTAATACGCTGGATACACATAATTACGGCAGCTGGCCTTTTTCAGTCAAACTGACCTGCTGGATATTTCTGTTTCTGCTGGTTTGTGCAATTGGCTATTTTTTAGCAATTCGCCCCAAACTTGAAGCTATTTCTAATGCGCAGGCACAAGAACAGAATCTGTTAAACGAGTTTCGTGAAAAGGACTCTAAACTGCGTAACTTACAGCAATACCAAGCACAACTACAGGAAATGGAAGCGAATTTTAATGAGCAACTGGAACAGTTGCCTAAAGAAACCGAGATTCCTGGACTGGTTGAAGATATTAACGTTGCAGGAGTAAGTTCTGGCCTGAAATTTAAAAATATTCGTCTAGAAAGTGAAATTCGGCAGGAGTTCTTTATTGAACAGCCAATTGATATTCAGGCAACAGGTGATTATCATGCCTTTGGTTCTTTTGTGAGCACTATTGCGGCGCTTCCACGAATTGTAACCCTGCATGACTTTGAAATTACCAGTACACAGGCGCAGAACTCAGATATTCCAGAAGTAAATTATGCGGTGAAAGCTAAAACATACCGATATGTCGGTAATAATGAGCAGCCAAATACTACGGATACCCCAGCAGGAGGGCAGCCACAATGACTTGGAATAAGATCATTTTAGGCCTGTGCTGCGGCATGATTCTGGTAGGCTGTGATTCACGTATAGATGCAGTAAATGAAGAGATGACAGTCATTCGTAACCAACCACCTCTACCGATTGAACCGGCACCTGTGTTCAGTCCTGTACCTACATTTGCTTATGCAGCACATCAGTTCAGAAGTCCATTTTTACCTAGCTCGCTTGCAGCTGAGTTAAAAGTTATGGCCGGGAAGCGGGTTTATCCGAATTTTTCACGCCAACCCCAACCTCTTGAGAGCTATGCCCTTGAATCTTTAAATATGAAAGGCAGTATGCGTAATTCAAGAGGGCAGATTATTGCACTAATCCAGACGCCCGATGGCCAGATTGAACAAGTGCAGCGCGGGAACTATATGGGTATGCATCATGGGCGTATTGTTCAGATTACACCTACCCAGATTGATCTGGTTGAGATCATCCCGGATGGGCGCGAAGGCTATGTGGAACGTCCCCGCAGTCTAGTACTGATTGGGCCACAGCCTTAAGGATGAAAGGAATAAAAATGAAAAAGAGTTTTCAAGAATTTTTGATGGGGGATGGCAACAGCATGATTCATTTATATCGTCAATTTGCGATGGGAGCAGTTGCTGTAGCAATGATGCAGGTAGCAAGTGCAGCGGTCAATATTACCAATATTGTACCTATGCAGATTCCGGGACAAGGGACAGAAATTCGAGTCATGTTTAATGGATTGCCGCCCCAGCCCCAGGCTTATCAGCTTGAACAGCCTTCGCGACTGATCTTAGACTTTGATCAGGCCAAACAAAATCTTAAACAGCCTAGTATTCCGGTTGCTACCAATGAAGCAAGCGCAATTCATGTGGCCTCTGATGAACAACGTTCCCGAATTATTGTAAGTTTAAAAGATGCAGGTGCCTTTACTACCCGTGTAGAAGGCAATACTTTTATTTTAAAGATTAATCCGGTAACAGGCGCGCCTACAGTATTGCCACAGCCAGTTGCTGTAGCACAGCAGCCTGCTCAGGGTATCTCGAACATTGGTTTCCAGCGTGGAAGTCAGGGCGAGGGACAGGTTTTAATTGATTTTCTGAACCCGAATACTCCTGCTGATGTACAGCAGCAGGGAAGTAAAGTCATAGTCAGGATGCTGGGAAATAAAATCCCTTCCCATCTAATCCGCCGTTTGAATATGAATGATTTTGCCACGCCGGTCTCGACTGTTGATGCCTATAATGAAGGCGGTAATGGCATTATTACTATTCAATCAACTGGCAGTTATGAGTATATGGCGTATCAGACTGAGAACCGCTTAACAGTCAGTTTAAAGCGCCCGGAAGAAAAGAGTACGGTCAAAACCCGTTCTGCACCTAATTATAGCGGTAAAAAGGTTTCACTCGACTTTCAGGATATTGAGGTTCGTCGGGTATTACAGTTGTTAGCAGATTTCACTGGTATCAACCTGGTTGCAGCCGACTCTGTTCAGGGAAATATTACGTTGCGCCTGAAAGATGTACCATGGGACCAGGCTTTAGACATTATTTTAAAAACCAAAAACCTGGATAAACGTCGTAATGGTGATGTAATCTGGATTGCTCCGGTTGCAGAGCTGATTAAAGCAGAAGAGGAAGAGGCTAAGGCAATTGCGCAAAGTACCAGACTTATGCCTTTACAAACTGAATATATCCAGCTGAATTATGCAAAAGCTGTCGATATCGAAAAACTGATTACCCAAGGCAGAAATAGTGGTAATGGTAGTGCTAACGGTGCTTCAAACAATACGGAAGCACTGGGTGATAGCGTGGGAAGCCTGCTAAGTCCAAGAGGAACCATTTCAATAGACCCACGTACCAATACCTTAATCATTAATGATACGGCTCAGAAACTTGACCAGATCCGCCGTATGATTGATCTTCTGGATGTAGCGGTAAAACAGGTGATGGTTGAGGCCCGTATTGTCAGGGCTAGTACTGACTTCACCAAAGAAATGGGCGTGAAGTGGGGAATTCTTTCACAGGGTATTACCCGTAATAACAGCCTGCTGGTCGGCGGCAGTGAAACCACCTTATGGAATCTGCGTGATCCTGATGATGAAGGCAAATACACCATAGAGCGTCCACAAAACCTGAATGTGGATTTAGGCGTTACAGCTCCGGGTGCAAGCCGTATTGCCTTCGGTTTAATTAGTCTTTCTGATTTTATGCTGGATCTCGAATTGTCAGCCTTGCAGGCTGATGGTTATGGTGAAGTCATTTCTACGCCGAAAGTACTAACAGCTGACAAACAGCAGGCCCGAGTTGCTTCTGGTACCCAAATTCCCTACCAGTCTTCAGAGGGCGGTGGCGCCAATGCAGTCTCTACCACTGAATTTGTGGATGCTACTTTAAGTCTGAATGTAACACCAAGTATTACCCCTGATGGTAAAATCCAGATGTTGCTGAACATTACCAGCGATACTCCGGGGAACCCGACACCAACCGGACAGATTGCGATTAACAAGAATGAAATTAATACTAATGTGCTGGTTAACAATGGTGAAACTGTAGTCCTTGGCGGTATTTTTGAACAGGAAACCAGGAATACGCAAACGAAAGTACCTGTTCTCGGAGACCTGCCGGGTGTAGGCCGTTTATTCCGCCGTGATGCTAAAAGTGATAACAAGCGTGAGTTACTGATTTTTGTCACACCACGAATTGTTAATGACAGTGCGACTGGAAATCATTAATATATTTTTAATTCAAGTAATTCAATAGGTGACTCCTTGCCAAGCAAAGAGTTTGACACCCTGCCAAATATCTATTTGGTAGGGCCGATGGGAGCTGGAAAAACCACTGTGGGGCGACATCTGGCAGAGTTACTGGGCCGGGAATTTCTGGACAGTGATCATGAACTGGAGCGTAAAACAGGAGCAAATATCCCCTGGATTTTTGAAAAAGAGGGAGAAGCTGGTTTCCGAAGTCGGGAGACCGCCGTTATTGACCAGCTAACACTTCGGCAAAAGCTGGTGCTAGCTACAGGTGGTGGGGCTGTAACGCAGGTGCCTAACCGTGAATTCCTCAAGCAGCGCGGCATCGTAGTATATCTCTATACACCAGTAGAAATTCAGCTTCAACGTACCTATCGTGATAAAAACCGGCCATTATTACAAGTAGAAAACCCGGAACAGAAGCTTCGAGACCTGTTGGCTGCCCGTGACCCGCTCTACCGGGAAGTGGCACATTATATTATCGAGACCAATCAAGGGGCAGCACGAGATCTAGCCCAAAAAATATTGAAGATTATTAGCTCTGAAGAGTTACACTCCGCACCATGATTACGGGTTCCAGACTGTATGCAAACCTTATATGTTGAATTAGGCGATCGCCGTTATCCTATTTTTATTGGTAGTGATCTGAGTCCTCAGACTTTGCTTGAACCTTATATTCTGGGCAAGCAGGTTATGATTGTAACCAATACTACCCTCGAAAAACTTTACTTGAACCATTATGTAAGTGCGGTTGAATCTCTGGATAAAGTAGTCGCTACGTGTGTATTGCCCGACGGTGAACAGTATAAAAATATTCAGCATCTTAATCTGATTTTCGATGCACTTCTGCAAGCTGGCTTTAACCGGGACTGTACCGTTCTGGCGCTTGGAGGTGGTGTAATTGGAGATATGGCCGGATTTGCATCTGCCAGCTTTCAGCGTGGAGTTTATTTTATTCAGGTGCCAACGACCTTGCTTTCACAAGTGGATTCCAGTGTCGGGGGGAAAACAGGAATTAATCACCCGCTGGGTAAAAATATGATTGGTGCTTTCCAGCAGCCACAGGTAGTTATGGCAGACATGTCACAGTTAAAGACTTTACCTGACCGTGAATTATCGGCTGGCCTTGCTGAAGTAATCAAATATGCCTTACTGGGAGACCCTGATTTTCTGGAATGGCTAGAGCAGCATATGGATCAGCTGGTTGCTCGTAATCCTGAGCTTCTGGCCGAAGCAGTGTATCGCTCCTGTGCGCATAAAGCCCGTATTGTGGCGCGTGATGAAAAAGAGCAAGGCGACCGTGCGTTATTAAATCTTGGCCATACTTTTGGCCATGCGATTGAATCTTATCTGGGCTATGGAGTGTGGTTGCATGGAGAGGCAGTTGCCACCGGTATGGTCATGGCAGCAGATTTGTCTCAACGTATGGGCTGGATTTCAGCAGACGACTTGCAACGTACAAAAAATATTATTCAACGTGCAAATTTACCGATAGTATGTCCGCACATTCCGCTTGAGCAGTTTCTGGAATATATGGCACATGATAAAAAAGTTCTGAATGGCCAACTGCGTCTGGTCCTGCTGAAACAGTTGGGACAAGCTATAATTACCAGAGAATTTGACTTAAAGCTGATGAAGCAGGCAATTCTTGCAAATCAACAAGGAGCATAGGCAAAATATGGCAGCAGTTCGTATGCAACGGGACAATATTCAGCGGTATATCTGGCTGATGAGCGGATTGCTATGCCTGTTACTTGCTTTTATCTTTTGGCTGATGACAGATAAAGAGCAATTGGTTGAAGTGAAAAAAACGCCTGAGAGTGAAGCCCAAACTCAGATTCAGCCTGAGAAGGTTGGATCAATGACCCATCTTGGTGCATTGTTGGAAGAAGTTCGGCCACTTGAACTGACTACTCGAATAGTGGCTTCAGGCATTCATGAGCCTGAGTTCCGTGGTACTAAATTTATGCTGGAGAATAAGAAACTCTGGACCAATGAACTATTTCGCTCTTCTGAAGAAGATATTATTAAAAGCTTTCTGAAGAAACAGCCTCAACGTAATAATTTTATTTATTTCCGACTCAGTGGCGAAGAGCAGACAGAACAGTATGTGCTGGCTTATGGCAAGTATAAGACAGCTCAGGAAGCTGAGCAGGCGTTGGATCAATTAAATCTTGTACTCCCACCTTCGCTTAAGCCACATACACAAAAGTTTGAAGATTATGCAGCTTTTGTAAATGATTTAGGTTCAGAGGAGATGAGCGGAAGTGCAAAAGTACGTGAAATTGTCTTGAAACCGGCTGCCTTACCTAAAATTGATGAGAGCTTACTTAGCCGACCAAACCCGGCAGCTAATACAGCGCAAACCAATAATGCGCCTTCCACTGTAAAAACGACAATTACCAGAAGAGATCAAGAGGGTAATGTAGTTGATGTACAGCGTTCACAATCTAATATTCCTGTTTCGCAGCCATCACGTGCTGGTACCTCAGCTGATGCCTCTAGACCTGTTGAAAATGAAATTAGTGATCCTTTTAATTAATATTAAAATTCAGGACCTGTATAAAACTCTTCGCAATGATGCAAAATAGAGCATATTTTTTATATTTAAAATAATTTTGCACCATATTGGGTCGTAAATTGGTCTTAAAAATAAACTTACTATGCTTTTAAGTAGCTTAGATTTATGTTTTTTAAGTAATTAGTAATATTTTTAAAAGTTGGCATCTTTTTTGCTTTATTAAAAGGCTATTTGAATCTGATTTATCCGGTTGACACCAAAACTGCTCAGTTAAACTGCTAGATACTTCTCTTGCATGCTTTAAAAGAGTTCGTAGAAAGAAAAACAGAAGCCATAACCATATACCTTTCTTACAGAGTAAGCGTATATTTAGGCCGGTGACTGAGCTTTTTACATCTGCTGCTGGTTAAGAGAGCAAATTGCAAATTATAGAGAGAAAAATTGTTCGATGCCCATTAGGGGCCATGTTAAGAAGGGTACGCTATGCACATGCCATCGCCTAATACTGTAGCTCCCGCTCAAGGTTTATATCAACCCGATGAGTTTAAAGATAACTGTGGTTTTGGCCTGATCGCCCACATGCAGGGTGAAGCCAGCCATCATTTGGTCGAGACTGCAATTCATAGTTTAAGTTGCATGACTCACCGTGGCGGTATTGCTGCAGATGGTAAAACCGGTGATGGTTGTGGCTTGTTACTGGCGATGCCTAAACAGTTTTTCCGTGAAGAAGCACAAAAACTTGGCGTCAACCTGACTGAAATATTTGCTGCTGGAACCGTATTTCTAAATACTGATCCAGCCTTAGCTCACCATGCTAAACAGATTTTAAATAAAGAAATAGAAGCAGAAGGCTTAAAAGTTGCAACTTGGCGCGTAGTCCCAACAAAAACTGAAGTGTTGGGTGAAATTGCTTTGCGTTCTCTACCTGCTTTTGAACAGATTTTAGTGAACTGCCCGATGGGAGTTACTGAAGTCGAGTTTAACCGCAAGCTTTTCTTGGCACGTCGTCGTGCCGAACAGCAGGTCAATGATCCACTGTTCTATGTTACCACGCTGGCTACTACTGTCATTAGCTATAAAGGTCTGATGATGCCAGAAGCGATTGCAGATTTTTATACGGATCTGGCCGATGAGCGCCTACATTCACATATCGTGGTGTTCCATCAGCGTTTCTCGACTAATACGCTGCCGCGTTGGCCACTGGCTCAACCATTCCGCTATCTGGCACATAATGGTGAAATTAATACCATTACAGCTAACCGTAACTGGGCAATGGCGCGCACACCAAAATTTGAAAATCCGCTATTACCCGGCTTGACTGAGATGACGCCAATTGTGAACCGTACCGGTTCAGATTCATCAAGTTTAGATAATATGCTAGAAATTCTGGTGGGTGGTGGTATGGATCTGTTCCGTGCTTTGCGTATGTTGGTTCCACCAGCATGGCAAAATGTGGAAACACTCGATGCAGACTTGCGCGCATTTTATGAATTTAATTCTAAGCATATGGAAGCTTGGGATGGTCCTGCAGGTCTGGTTATTCAGGATGGCCGCCATGCGATCTGTATGCTAGACCGTAACGGACTGCGTCCGGCTCGTTGGGTAATTACCAAAAATGGCTATATTACCTTGGCATCAGAAATTGGGGTGTGGGGTTATGAGCCAGAAGATGTAATTTCTAAAGGTCGTGTTGGTCCTGGACAGATCCTCGTGATCGATACCCTGACCGGTAAGTTGCTGGACACTCAGGATGTCAACAAGCACTTGAAAAATATGCGTCCTTATCGTGCCTGGTTGCGTGACCATGCTATCCGGTTGCAAGGCAGTCCGGAGCTTGAAGAGCACCTGTGTGAAAAAGGCCTGAAAAATGAGCAGTTAAAAGCTGCACAAAAAATGTTCATGGTCAGCTTTGAAGAGCGGGACCAGCTATTGCGTCCGATTGCTGAAAGTGGACAGGAAGCTGTCGGCTCAATGGGTGATGATACTCCTATGGCCGTCTTGTCACGCCAGGTTCGTCATGTATCTGATTATTTCCGTCAGCAGTTTGCGCAGGTGACCAATCCACCAATTGATCCTTTGCGTGAATCAATCGTGATGTCATTGGAAACCTGTCTGGGTCGTGAACAGAATGTATTTGAGCAGGGACCAGAACATGCAGATCGTCTGATCATTTCAAGTCCAGTATTGTCTAACTCAAAAATGCATCAGATCCGTACATTGGGTCGCACAGGTTATGAGATTGCCGAGATTGACCTGAACTATGTTGCAGAAGAAGGTTTACAGGCTGCAATCGCGCGGATCTGTGCCGAGTCTGCTCAGGCCATTCGTGATGGTAAAACTATTCTGGTCTTATCGGACAAAAAGATTCGTGAAGGCTATCTGCCGGCAAATGCGGTCATGGTAACAGGTGCTGTCCATCATTACCTGATTCAGGCTGGCTTGCGTACCGATGCCAATATTGTGGTCGAAAGCGGCTTTGTACGTGATCCACATCAATTTGCAGTACTGTTAGGTTTTGGTGCAACAGCTATTTACCCTTATCTTGCTTATGATGTCATCAATGATCTGATTGCCAAAGGCGAACTGCTGGGTGATCCGATTCATGCGCAAGCAAACTTCCGTAAAGGTATTGAAAAAGGCCTGCTGAAAGTCCTGTCAAAAATGGGCATTTCTACCGTTGCATCTTATCGTGGCGGTCAGCTGTTTGAAGCTGTGGGTTTATCAAGTGAAGTGGTAGATACTTGCTTCGTTGGTGTACCAAGCCGTATTCAGGGCGCTACTTTTGTTGACCTTGAAAATGATCAGAAGAAACTGGCTGACTTAGCCTGGAAAGCGCGTAAGCCGATTGATCAGGGTGGTATGCTAAAATTCGTATTCGGTAAGGAATATCATGCCTTTAATCCGGATGTGATTAATGCGTTGCATAAAGCTGTGCGCTCTGGCCAGTATCAGGACTTTAAAGAATATGCACAGCTGGTTAATCAGCGTCCAATTGCCACTATTCGTGATCTATTTAAGCTGAAAACAGATAATCCGATCGCACTGGATCAGGTTGAGTCTGTAGAGTCGATTCTTCCACGTTTTGATTCTGCGGGGATGTCATTGGGTGCGTTATCTCCAGAAGCGCATGAGGCAATTGCTGTAGCAATGAATACCATTGGTGGTCGTTCAAATTCTGGTGAAGGTGGTGAAGATCCGGCACGTTACGGTACCATTCGTAACTCAAAAATCAAGCAGATTGCTTCTGGACGTTTTGGTGTAACACCTGCTTATCTGACCTCGGCAGAAGTTTTGCAGATTAAGGTAGCTCAAGGGGCGAAACCGGGTGAAGGCGGACAGCTACCAGGTGGTAAGGTCAATAGTCTGATTGCACGCTTACGTTACTCGGTACCAGGCGTTACCCTGATTTCTCCTCCACCGCATCATGATATTTATTCAATTGAAGATTTGTCTCAGCTGATTTTTGATTTGAAACAGGTTAACCCACAGGCTATGGTTTCAGTCAAACTGGTGTCTGAGCCAGGGGTGGGAACTATTGCAGCGGGTGTAGCCAAAGCATATGCGGACTTTATTACCATCTCTGGTTATGATGGTGGTACAGCAGCCTCACCATTATCATCAATTCATCATGCTGGCTCTCCATGGGAGCTGGGACTGGCAGAAGCGCATCAGGCCCTGCGTGTAAATGATTTGCGTGGCAAGGTGCGGGTACAGACTGATGGCGGCCTGAAGACCGGTCTGGATGTTATTAAAGCTGCAATTCTGGGTGCGGAAAGTTTCGGTTTTGGTTCTACACCAATGATTGCATTAGGCTGTAAATATCTGCGGATCTGCCACTTGAATAACTGTGCAACCGGTGTTGCAACTCAGCAGGACCATCTGCGTCATGAGCACTACATTGGTGAGCCAGAAATGCTAATTAATTTCTTCCATTTTATTGCGGAAGAAACTCGTGAATGGCTGGCTGCGCTTGGGGTCGCTTCACTCAAAGATCTGATTGGCCGTGTAGACCTGCTTGAAGTATTGCCTGGTGAAACTGACAAACATGCCCATCTGGATTTAAGTGCATTACTGACTTCACATCCGGCAGCAGAAGGCAAGGCGCAGTACTGTGAGGTGCAGGGCAATGAGCCATTTGATAAAGGTCTGCTGGCTGAACGTATGGTTGAAGAGATGCTACCAGCAATTGAAGCAGGAACTATAGGGACCTTTAACTATAAAGTAGTGAACTGTGACCGTTCGATTGGAGCACGTATCTCTGGTGAGATTGCCCGTCGCTATGGAAACCTCAGTATGGAAGCCCATCCAGTAGTCATGAACCTGAATGGTACAGCAGGTCAGTCACTAGGGGTGTGGAATGCGGGTGGTCTGCATATTCGCCTTGAAGGTGATGCCAATGACTACGTTGGTAAAGGCATGGCGGGTGGCCGGATTTCGATCTTCCCGCCAAAAGGTTCTCCGTTCCAGACTCAGAATACCGCAATTATTGGTAACACCTGCCTATATGGTGCAACTGGTGGTAAACTGTTCGCGGCTGGTACAGCTGGCGAGCGTTTTGCGGTACGTAACTCTGGTGCCTTTGCAGTAATTGAAGGCGCAGGTGATCACTGCTGTGAATATATGACTGGTGGCGTGGTCACTGTCCTGGGTAAAGTTGGACATAACTTTGGCGCGGGCATGACCGGTGGTTTTGCTTATGTGCTTGACCTCGACAATGATTTTGTTGACCACTATAACCATGAGTTAATTGATCTAAACCGTATTTCGACTGAAGCGATGGAAGATCATAAAGAGTTTCTGCTGCGAATTATTGATGAGCACATTGCCGAGACAGGTAGTGCCTGGGCCTACAAGATCCGCAATGAGTTTGATTACTACAGCCGTAAATTCTGGCTGGTGAAACCAAAAGCGGCGAATCTGTTGACGTTGTTAAAAACGACTCAGGCTGATCCTCAATAATTCCACGACTGCAAATAAACAGGCAGGTACAGACTCCTGAACACGGAGCTGTGCCCACCTACGGAGAGAGACATGGCAGAACGCCTCAATAATGACTTTCAATTTCTGGATGTAGCACGTCAGGATCCAGAAAAAAAAGATATTGCTGTCCGCAAAGCAGAGTTTGTGGAGATTTATAAACCGTTTAGTCAGGATGTTGCATCTAACCAGACTCATCGCTGTTTAGGCTGTGGTAATCCATACTGTGAATGGAAGTGTCCGGTACATAACTATATTCCAAACTGGTTAAAACTGATCGCTGAAGGTCGCGTATTCCAGGCGGCGGAACTGTGCCATCAGACCAATACCCTGCCAGAAGTCTGTGGACGTGTTTGTCCGCAAGACCGTTTATGTGAAGGTGCATGTACCCTAAATGACGGATTTGGTGCTGTAACTATTGGTAATGCTGAAAAATATATTAATGATACCGCCTTTGCACTGGGCTGGCGTCCAGATATGTCTAATGTCCAGTGGACCAGCAAAAAAGTTGCTATTATCGGTGCTGGACCGGCGGGTCTTGGCTGTGCAGATATTCTGGTCCGTAATGGGGTAAAACCGGTAGTTTTTGATAAACGCCCGGAAATCGGTGGCCTGCTGACATTTGGTATTCCTGAATTTAAGATGGAAAAAGATGTCATGAAACGCCGCCGTGAAATCTTCACCGGTATGGGGATTGAATTCCGTCTGAACACTGAAATTGGTACAGATATCACGATTGATCAGCTACTGAATGACTTTGATGCAGTGTTCATGGGAATGGGGACTTATACCTACATGAAAGGTGGCTTTGCAGGTGAGGAATATGAAGGTGTATATGATGCTCTTGATTTCCTGATTGCCAATGTTAACCGTTGTCAGGGCTGGGAAAAAGATCCATCTGAATACATTAGTATGGAAGGAAAAAAGGTGATTGTCCTAGGTGGTGGTGATACTGCCATGGACTGTAACCGTACATCAATCCGGCAGGGCGCAGCAGAAGTAACCTGTGCTTATCGCCGTGATGAAGCCAACATGCCAGGTTCACGTCGTGAAGTACAAAATGCCCGTGAAGAAGGGGTGAACTTCCTGTTTAACCGCCAGCCTGTCGAGATTGTAGGTGAAAATGGTAAGGTGACAGGTGTTAAAGTGGTGACGACTCAACTGGGTGAACCTGATAGTCGCGGTCGTCGTAGCCCAGAGCCAATACCGGGTTCGGAAGAGATATTACCCGCAGATGCCGTGTTGCTTGCTTTTGGTTTCCGTGCTAGCCCTGCTGACTGGTTTAAGGATGTCAATATTGGACTGGATGGTTCAGGTCGTGTAGTTGCTCCAGAACTTCAAACATACAAATTCCAGACATCGAACCCGAAAATCTTTGCAGGTGGTGATATGGTTCGTGGCTCTGATCTGGTAGTCACTGCAATCTGGGAAGGCCGCCAAGCTGCTGAGGGTATTCTGGACTACCTGGACGTTTAAGTTATTATTTTAATGCATCACCTCGGGCCAGTCTTGGGGTGATTTTTATATATCCGGTTTTTTGATCAATCGGAAAACTGGAAGAAATATTTATAATAAATCATATTATAAGTATTTGTATTTAAATAATTAAAATAAATATTTGGTCTTAAGGTAACTGTCTTAATAATTTTTCAAACCCGCTATGTTATGAGTCATAGGTACTACATATTTTTATTATAAATATTCTTTTCAATGCATAAAAGGTCTTGTATGCCATCTATTTAATTTATCAATTTGATAGTTTTGGCTAACTAAAGCAAGCAGTTTAGCCATGTGCGTTATAGTTTTCTAAACTCATACTAATGGTATCTTCGTTAGGCAGCCATTGTGATGAATGATTTAATGACAGCAAATCCACTGTACCGGAATCGGCCAAAGGCAACAGGAATTACTGTACGTAAGTTAGACTTCAATCCAGAAAAAATTTCGCGTTATTATTTTGCTCGCTCACCTTTAATGTCACATTTTCTCACAGCGTTGTCTTCTACCTTTCCGGTAGGTGAACAGTTTTTTGTACATAGTGTCCGGAATGTACGGGATCAGATTACAGATCCGGTTTTACAAACACAGATTGCTGCTTTTATTGGACAGGAGGCTATGCACTCTAAGGCCCATACTGAATTTAATCAGGCTTGGCGTAAAGATGACTATCAGCTCGATAACTTTCAGGCATGGCTGGAATGCCAGAATAAACACGTGCGCAATTTACCGCCCAAGGTACAGCTCGCGATTACCAGTGCTTTTGAGCATTTTACAGCTTTACTTGGTGGATATATCCTCAAACATCCTGAGGTATTAAGTACACTGGATGAGGATGCCATGAAGCTTTGGGTATGGCATGCCATTGAAGAGATTGAACACCGCTCTGTTGCATTTGATGTTTATCAGCAGTTGTATGCTGACCAGCGCTTGCGTCGTCGCGTGATGAAACGGGTAACTGGCGGGTTTTTTAGTCTCGCAGCCTACTCAACCGGACGTTTATTTATGCAGGATAAATGGAAGAGCCTGCCTCAAATTAAGGGTAATCTATTTGGTGCTTATCTGCTGGTTAAAATGCTGGTTCAGCTGTTTCCAGAATATTTGTCATATTATAAAAAAGACTTTCATCCTGAACAGAATGATTATTCTATTGAACTCGAATACTGGAAAAAGCATCTGGCACAAGATTATCAGATGACCGACTTTCAGTATTAACTCTCAGTTTAATATTGAAAGAATAGTAGGGTTTCATCTACCGTCTCTTATAAATTTTTACTAATAATTTTAATAAATTAAAGCTTTTTTAGGCTTTCCTAGACTGTTCCTTCCTTGAGTTTCCTTGCTCATCTTTAAAATAAAGCAACACAAATAGCTTAAATTATATTTACAATGGCTTTAAATAAACAAATACAAATAAATATTAGAGGATAGCTGCATGAAAATGCTGAGTAAAAGCCTAATCGCTCTCATTCTGGCTAGTACATTAAGCCTTTCAGGCTGTGGTTATAACACTTTACAGGTGAAAGATGAGGCAGTAACTGCTGCTTGGTCTGAAGTACAAAACCAGTACCAGCGCCGCGCTGATCTTGTACCGAATCTGGTCAATGTTGTTAAAGGCTATGCCAAACACGAAGAACAGGTACTCACTGAAGTAACTCAAGCGCGTGCCAATGTGGCCGGGCTAAAAGTAGATCGTGAAGTACTGGAAGATCCTGAATTATTTCAACGCTATCAGCAGGCGCAAAGCCAGTTGACCGGTGCGTTATCACGCCTGATTGCAGTTTCAGAAAATTACCCTGATCTGAAAGCAAATGAACAGTTTCGTGATTTACAGGTCCAGCTTGAAGGTACCGAGAACCGTATTGCTGTAGCACGTAACCGCTACATTAGCAGCGTGCAGGACTTTAACTCTTATGCCCGTCAGTTCCCGCAGGTTATGACAGCAAAAGTCATTGGTATGGAACCTAAACCAAACTTTACTGCTGAAGCTGGTGCACAAAAAGCTCCAACAGTATCTTTTGAATAAGCTTAAAAAAGGGGGGATGATAATGCAGAATAAATTTGCAGCTCAAGCGACCATCCCTTTTTGTATTATAAGGCTGTGTTTGCTCAGTATAGTCCTGCTAGGCGGTCAAGCAGTTTGGAGTGAACCTGTAGAAAATGACACAACTGAAGCTGTGGTGTTAGGTAAGGTTTTACAAAACCAGCAACAGGCCAGCCATACCGCGACAGACCCCGTGTCTACGACTGTACGAACTAAAACACCTGAAGTTAATAATGATATGGCGGAAGGTGAGTCTATTCGTGGGTTACCGACTTTAAATCAACCAGTAGTAGATCAGGCGGGACTTCTTACTGCTGCTGAAAAGCAGGCAATTGACCAGAAAATTTTAAATCTCTATCAGCAGGGTAAGGCACAGATTGGAATAATTATTGTACCTACTACAGGACAAGAAAATATTTTTGACTTTGCTATGCGTGCCGCAAACCAGTGGAAACTGGGTTCAGCCGAACAGGATAATGGACTGTTAATGGCTATCGCAGTAAATGACCATCGCATTCAAATTCTTTCAGGATATGGCCTTGAGGGCGTATTACCTGATATTGTGCTGAGTCGGATTATCCGTAATCAGATTACACCCTTTTTTAAACAGGGGCAGTATGTACAGGGAATTAATGCCGGTTTAAATGAGATTGAGCGTATTTTAAACCTTGATCCCGAAATTGCACAGCGGGCGGCCGAGCAGCTGAAATTACAACAAGAACAGGCACTGCATGAGCAGCAAGCCAAAGAGCGCACCTTTAATATGGGGCTGTTTATTTTAATTGCCGGTATTTTCGGCTCATTTATTGTCGGTAATCGTTTAAGTGCTTCCACTGCTGGTGTAGCTGCAGTGGCTGCAGGTCTGGTAAATGGTGCAGGTGTAGTTACCAGTTTATTACTCGGTTTTGGGATTTTCTTTTTACTGATTACTTCAATTGCCCAGACCATACTACATCTTTTTATTGCTTCACGTGGTGGAGGCGGTGGTGGCAGAGGCGGATTTGGTGGCGGTGGTTTCAGTGGTGGAGGCGGTGGCTTTGGCGGGGGAGGAGCATCAGGCTCATGGTAACTAAAACAGATACGACAGAGATTGTCACGCAACCAAAATTAGAAGAGAAAACTTCTCATAGTTTAAAACGCTGGTTTAAACACTTCTTTTATATGCCAGCCAGCAAGCGGTATTTCAGTCGTGAAGACCAGAATGCGATTGCCCAAGCAGTACAACAAGCTGAACAGGGACATGTCGGTGAAATTCAGGTAGTGATTGAAGGTCATATTCCCTGTCAGCAGGCTTATAGTCAAGATACCTGTTTGCGCGCCCGGCAGCTTTTTGCAGAGTTAGGGGTCTGGGATACCGAATATAATAGTGGGGTTCTTTTATATCTGAACCTGTGTGAACGTACTGTTGAGATCGTAATCGATCGTGGCATAAAACAGGCTACTGAGCAGCATATCTGGAATAAAATCTGTCAGCAGATTACTGCCGGTTTAAAACAGCAGCAGTACCGTGAGGCAGTGGTAGAAGGTGTATTAAGTATTGGCCAGATTTTAAACAGTTTTTATGTAAACCAGGTCATTGATGATGATAATGAAATAGAAAACCGTCCTATTATATTAAATTAATAAGACGTATTTTTAGACTGATAGTGACAATTTTTGTCAATTTATGACGATTAAATTAGAGATAGATTAAAGTAAAAAATTTTATTTATATAAGTGACTGTTCTTGTAGAAAAAATAATTATAATATGCCTTGGCACAGTTAGTGCTATATATAAATTAGCTGTACAGCTATATAAAAAACACATGTGGTGGAGAATGTTATGAATACACAAAAAGGTTTTACCTTAATCGATACTCCATAAGTGTCCATATAAAATGAACAATCCATAAGTAAGTCAATATGGACATAAAAATAATAAATTTGATATGAAGAATCACTATTATCTTTTTCTACTTTTTTCAATCTCCGTTTTTACTCATGCTCAAGAACTAGACTTCATTCAATATTCAGATATTTCATCAATTCCTCAAATTGTTTTGAATCCAAAAATCCAAACAGAACTTCAAACATTGTTAAAGCATGATTATCTAAAATTTCAATCTAATTTCGACAATTACTCAGCGCCCTATTTACTAAAAACAGATGAGGCTCTGTATTATGAAGGTCGGTCTGGAAGCAGTTTAGATGCTTCATCCGCGATTGTGTTTAAAGATGGGCGATTGTTTGCTGCAATATATTTTTCCAATACCAAGACTTTAAAATACTTTAGCAACGATGCCAGTTGCTCAGAACAGTTACATCCTGCGATTCAAGTTTTTGCTCAGCAGCGTGAAATTCAAGGTATTGAATATGCAACAGCTAGAGCCAATACCGCTTTAAAATATAATTTTGGCCCCGCTTCAAAATGTGAAACCTATTTTAAAAAATTAGGAAGATAGCTGTGTTAGCGGCAGTGTAAAAATGCCCCCTAACGGCATTTAAAAACTGCCCCCTTGGTTAATATAGTGGTCGATTTATTGTTCGTGTTCCATCATTGTTCATCAAAAACTTGCCTTGGAAGCAGTAGGGCGTGGTGTAAGTATGAATCATCAGGTGTCGGCAAAATTAGCTTATGTGACTATTTCTGGTCGTCTAACAAGTAAGAATAACTGGTATGCTACGAACAGGAATAGGTGATCGTTTTATCTAGTAATTTGTATGATATTGTTAGATTTAAGGCTTGATCAGTAAAATTAGAGCTTGAGGTGATGCTATGACGTTATTGGAACAGCAGGTAGTACCAGCAGCTGTATTGGGAAAGTCAGTACTTAGGGCTGCTAAACTGCTTTCCCTTAGTCAGTCTCAGCTCGCAATAGTGCTAGATATGGATGTTGAGGCAATCACTCAATTGCAAAACCAACCTGAATTAGATCCAAATTCTAAACAGGGGAAATTAGCACTGTTGCTGATTCGTCTATACCAGGCTTTACATGCTTTGACAGGTGGTGATCAGGCTGCGATGAAGATTTTTTTAACGTCCGAAAATAGAGTCACTAGCGGTATCCCAATTCATCAAATAGAAACGATGAGTGGCTTGATTTCTGTTCTTAATTTTGTTGAAGCCCTTGAGTGACAATATACTCCTATGGACTAACTTACAATCAACTTTCACAAATTATGTTGTGTAACGCATGTAACAAGTTGGAATTATTAAAAAAAGGATAACTAAAAATGCAACCGACTGAATTAAAACAATTACCAGACTGGTTATTAGAACAGTTACCCCAAATAACTGAACCAGCAATTTTATCACTGCGTGATACGAAACTTGTCATCACTTACCCTGATCGTATGGAAGCAATTCACGAAAGCTTAAAAGACGTACAACACCAGATCCATCATGTCAAACCTACAGATTTACAGATTCTACCAGAGGTCTATCAATATTTTGGTAAAGATAAAGAGAGTGGTGGTTTATTTTTTAAAACCTCTGAGCATCTTTCTAGTAGTTTGTTTTCCTACACCGATAAAAATAAATTTGAGCATTTACAATCTGCTTTACAGACTGCCTTTGAAAATGAGCAAGCATATCTCGCAAATCCAACAGACTTTTTAACAGCCTATCATTTTATTGATACACACCCAGCTTTTTGGACGGTTATTGGTGATGTACCATCATGGCACTGGAATACATGGGGGCACTGCCAAAATGTTTATCACGGTGCATATAATGATGAAGATAATGGGCAATTAGTGATTTATTTAGAAACTGGCTCACATCTCAATAAAGTAGAAGATGGTGGTAAATTATACCAAGAGCATTATCATGATTATCGTTTAGATGTTTGGGCAAATACGTTTGAACAGGCGTTTATCAAGTTGGCGGCAAAGGTGTATAAGTTTTTTGACCATCAAGGTGTTGAGCGCCTAAATGTGCCACATATAAAACCAGCATGGGTTCTGGAGCTTGAAGAACGAATTGCAGAATTTAAAAAATTGAAAGATGAGGAGCTGTGAGTATTCATTATTAGGTGGCGTCCACGAGTTGTTAAAGTATGTCGCTTAAAACATCTGCCAGCTTTTGCCCACTCTTACGATCAATTAAACGTGCTGACATACCAAATTCAGTTGGACCACTGTAATCAGCTAAAAGAGTATCTCCAATAAACAAAATGTCTTTGGCATGACATTGTAATTTATCAATTAAATATTGATAAATTTGTGACTCTGGTTTAATTGCTCCAATCTCATAACTCCAAGCATAAGCATCAAGAGAAGGTAAAAATGAAGAAACAACTTTTCCATATGGCATCGCTAAATTTGAGCATACTGCCAATCTGAATCCCAGTTTTTTTAATTCTTCCAAAGTTGATAAGGTATCTTCATACAGTCTAATAGAGCGTAACTCTTCATCTAAATCATGCTTAAGTTCTTGCAGAAATTGGTCTGGAATATTTACTGCTAATCGCTTTGTAAGCTCTACCAAATTCAAATTGTAGGACATAATAAATTTGGCATCATCAGGTTTTGGTTGTCGCCCATTTTCTTTTAGCCATTTCATTAATTTTCTATATGGGGAACGTCTTTCCTCTATTTTTACAAGTGTACCAAACACGTCAAAAATAATGACTGAAGGCTCAATATGGCCTGCTTTTATAAATAATTCCATATTTTTACAACCAATTAAATTGAATTTCACTTTTTGTTGAGATTACCATAAGAGCATTGCTATAAAAATTAAGGGAGATATTTGATATCTCCCTTTGATTATTTTATTCACTGAAATTTGCAAACATAATTTTAGGAAAATTTTTCATAAAGTGGCGTCTAACATGATTGAAGTCACTGAGATCATGTTGATTTTTTTCAAAATAATTCACCCAGGCTAAAGTCGCATCTTGGTCATTTAAGTTGGGATTAACATTCAGAAACAAAGCTAAATCAAATGTACGGTCAATATTAAACTCTTTGATTAGTGCAACAGCAGTTGAACGAACTTCCTCTGAAACAGAGAATTTTGGAGAAAAGTAGTTATTCATAGCTGAACTTCCTTAAAAAACTATATAATGAAATTTAGAACGGCTAAGTTGTTTTTTAATAAAACAATATAACCTGCTGTAGGTTAAATTATCATGTTAGAAGTTGTTTATCAAGTTAAATTAACCTGCTATAGGTTATTTTTTTAATTTAAAGGTTGTTATGATTAGATGTAGGTTGTCAAATTTGATGGGTGAGCGAAAAATTTTAAAGTTAAGTGAGGTAGCTCAAGCGACTGGTATTAATCGTAATACGCTCACAAGTCTTTACTATGATCGTGCAGTACGAATTGAACTTTCAGTCGCTGATACCTTATGTAAATATTTTAATTGTAATATGCAAGATTTATTTGAATATACCAATGAGCCTAGAAAAAGGGATGGTGCTTAGTAAAATGTCATCCCTTTTTTAAAACTCAATAGGATGCTTTAAATGCAACTCAGGATCATTCCAAATTTCCTGAATGAATTCTTTCGCTGCAAAGTCTCGTAGTATTCTTGCTCTTAACGTATCAAAACCATCCCAATAATCTAAATTCTTATTTGGGAGTTTATCCGCTAAATCATCAACCCAAGGAATATGATGTAATTTTTCTGCAATTGTTAAGGGATGAACTGTTCCAGTCAAAATAAGTTTAAACTGCTCTTCTGAAAGCAGATGACTATATACATTCACCTTAGATTTATAATATCGCAACAGTACTTTGGTCAATAAACAGAAATATAACAATGAATTATATCCACCAACTCCATTTACGTCACTGATATGATATGGGGGATAATAAGTCTCAACTGCGTAATTTTCATAAATTTTAAGAATAATTAACTGCCCTGTTTCTGATAATTCGCGAATAAATTTTATTTCTTTCACTTTTGATGCAGATAAATATTCATTACTAGGGTCTGAACCTAAAAGCAGCTTTATATCTTGATCTAAATATTCATTTAAACGTATGTGCTGAATATCATAGGGAGTCTGCTTACCAAAAAGTAACCAGTTTGGATTCACTGAAGTATGTTGCGCTATTTTTTCCAATTGTCCGAAGGTGGGTTCTAATTCTGCTCTAAACCATGCTTCAGCCTCATCAGCCGTATCTTCATTTATCTCATAAGCTAATTCAGCAATTGTAAATTCATTGTAATGATCAATTTTTTTCAGTTCACTTAATACAAAATTTAAACGTTCTGCTACCACTTTTTTTCGTTCTGTAGGTGTTCTAGCTTGCAGATAATTTTCAATAACTTTAGCTGCTTCTAGATGAATATTGTTATCCATGACAAAAGAGTCATATAAACGAGACATTATTTCGGCATGAACGGAACGCTGTTTCAACTTTGCCCCTTCATCAATTTTAGCTTTTAAATCTTCTGGAATACGAAGATTGAACTGTATCTCTTTTTTTTTCATGAAGCTCACAAATAACAAAATTTTCAAATAGTATGATTATGATGCAAAAATGGTATTGCGCATATAGTATGAAAAGCATACTATATGGAAAATAGAATATGTAGTATGTCTTTCATACTATAAATAAATTAGGAGGTGATTCTATGCAAGCAACCAAACAACTGAATTTACGCTTACCTGAAGAATTAGTTTTTTGGATAAAAAATATGGCTAAGAAAAGACATCAGTCGATGAATTCTTATGTATTAACTGAACTTGAACGCATTAAAAAGGAATATAGAAATGACTTAAATTAATTATTTATTTTTAAATTTGAGGAAAGGTCAACGATCTCAATTAATTTAGATTAAATGTACACCTAAATGTATTTTATTAATTTTTGAAATATTAATTCATCTTTGGCAAAAAGTATAAAAGCCCATGCGGGAACATGAGCTTTTATGAATGTCTTGATTGGCGTCCAGACACGTCGATTTTGATGGATAGGGGCATTTTTGTCAATCCTATCCCAAGGTCACTTTTTGCCTGTTTTTTAATAAACAGGAGGCTCAAAATGAGCACTAAACTTAAAAATGGTCAGTCACGCTACCAATCGAAAGCCAAAGTTGTGAGCATCAAAAAATTTCAGTTATTGACGTTGGTTAATGCAACCCGTTGTTTAAATGATGCAGCGTTTGAAAAACATGGTGATGCTTACCTTGAATTCCCTGTAATTGTTCAGGGAGATGGTAGCCCTTCTGACGTTTTTAATCTGTATTTGCTGAAAAAACTTGAGCAAACAATACAGTATGATTTTAAAACATTTGCATCTATTGCCAATCAGTTGGTTGATTTTCAGCGTTTTTTAGAAGATGAGCAACTGGACTGTTTGAAATTCCACAAACTAAAACAGTCAAATGCGATTTTTAAATATCGCACTCGTCTTATTGAGCAAGCGAATGCAGGTCTAATTTCAGCTCGCTCTGCGAGTAATCGAATTAATGCGGTAGTGAATTTTTATCGATTTCTCGTTACAGAAGACTTAGTTGATCATCAGCGCTATGGCATACCGTTTAAAGA
This sequence comes from Acinetobacter sp. UNC436CL71CviS28, assembly GCF_000620525.1. Lineage (NCBI taxonomy): Bacteria > Pseudomonadati > Pseudomonadota > Gammaproteobacteria > Moraxellales > Moraxellaceae > Acinetobacter > Acinetobacter sp. UNC436CL71CviS28. The sequence goes on along the minus strand of NZ_JIBB01000001.1, from coordinate 137,654 downwards.
TGTCTACAAATATATTGCCGTGGATAATGAGTTTGGCGCACGTCGAAAAATGGCAATTAAGTCGCATGATCTTGCTATACATGTTCCAGCCAAGGCTCCGAATTCTGAAGCCATTGAGGATGATGGTCAATTAAGCCCTCTCAGCGTTGAATCGCAAACTGTCATATTAAAAGCATTGCAAAAATCATCCCGAGAATATCAGTTGATGTTTTATGTTGCATTGTTTACAGGTGCTCGTTTACAAACGATTTGTACTTTACGAATCAAAAACTTAATTGGTTGTGAGCTTGATAGTCATGGCTTTATTCGTCTGCCCGTTGGAGCGGGTACAGGTGTGGACACTAAATTTCAAAAGCCAATGACATTGTTAATTCCAAATTGGTTAGCACAAGATCTTAAAATCTATATCAATAGTGAGCAAGCACGCCAGCGTAGAAACAAGTCCAATTATGGCGATTCGGATGAAAATTATGTGTTTCTCACCAAGCTTGGCACACCATTTTATACAAGCAAAGCCGAACAGCAAGAACTGACTGAGCAGATTAAAGCCTCTGACTCATTTGGGGCGAGGCTGAAACTGTATGAGGGTGAAGCGGTACGTAGTTATTTAAAAGTAGTGCTATTACCCGAAATTCGCTTGATTGATCCACAATTTAAAAGTTTCAAATTCCATGACTTACGTGCCAGTTTTGGTATGAATTTGCTGGAAAGTCAGTTACAGCATCTACCTGAAGGGCATTCTGCTATGACCGCTGTTGAGTATGTGCAAGCTCGGATGGGACATCGCAACATCAGCACGACTTTACAGTATTTGAATTATAAATCACGATTGCAATGGCGCAGTAAAATTCAGCATGAGTATGAATCAAGCTTAATGAAATACGTGATGTCTTCTGTCAATTTAGCGGGAGAATTGTCATGAATTTTAGACGCTCTCCACTTTTTGTGCATATTTCAGATATCAATAAACAAATTAATGAGCATGAGCGACTCGTCCTTGTCTGCAGAGATAAGACAGCTTCTTTTGCTTTTAAGACATTTGACATAGGAACTCTATTCTACAGTAACAGATTATCTGGCGAAGTGTTGTCAGAACAACAGTTATCTGCATCTTTTGATGAAAAAAGACGTTATTTTTTGCAGTGTTTAACGGACTATTTGTTGCAAATGAGCGGATCAGATTTGTCAAAAGGACTATTTTATTACACCAGTAAACTTTTTTTAGATTGGGTGGATAGCCAAAAGAAAAATTTTGATTTATCAAGTCAAGACAGTGTGATAGATGCGTATCGTCGTTACAGCAAATATTTAGTTGATCGCACTTTGCTTGCAGATACTGATGAAGAAAACCTGGCTGCACATACAGCAAAGCAATATCAGCGTAATGCGGCGAAGTTGATCGCATATGTATTTGACTGTCATGAAATTGATATTGTTAGTCAAGCGATGCAAGTACAGTCTCAGCGTTACGATGTTCCTGTTTTTCCAATCGCTAAAGAAGATCATCAGAAGACGTATGCTACTTTGTTGAATGTCTTTCTTGAAATTTATCGTATTGTGATGCAAGGCGCAGATTTTCCAGCACATTTTCAGTCCGTGGATCAGGAAGATTTTTATTTTTACTCGGGCTTTCATCATCAAACTGAAAAACAGCATATCCAGTTTGATATGCAGAATTATTTAGCCAAATATCCAATTATTCCAGCCCTTTCCAAAATGCTGGCTGATTTTGAGTTAGAAGAAGATAGTGAGTATCGAAAACGTGTACGTGAAAATCGCAATCAAGCGATTCGTAAACTTGAAGAACGTAATAAAGACAAGCGACATTTAGAGCGTACAAGACTTGCCTCCTACGGTCTTGCCATTGGTATGCTGTTATTTATTGCGCAAACTGGTGCAAATCTAGACACTGCTCAACAGTTACAACTTGATACGATGGAAATCCTACCAAGTACCCAAGGGCGCAGGTTTTCAGGAACAAAAAGCCGTGCAGGTGACAAGATAGTACGACCAGAATTTGGGGTGAAATTTGAGCCAGTTTTTAGGAAGATTCTGGAACTTCGAGAATGGTATGTACAAGATGAAGCATGTGATTTTGTCTTTCCATTGCGTAACGAAATTCAGCAATTGGGACCTGTAAGCAACGGCAGATTACAATTAATAAAAAAATTTTTACAGCGCATTTTCCCAAAAATGGCCTGGATCACCCCACAAGAGTGGCGCAAGCATGTTAGCAGTCAATATGTTGAATTGAGCGATGGCGATTTATTGCTTGAAGCTGAAGTGATGGGGCACTCACTTGATACAGCAAGAAATAATTATGCACGTACTTCATTCAAAGATGCAGCTCAGCAAATTTCACAATTTTTTAATGAGTTGAGAGAAGTTGCGGTAGCACAAACTCGAACCGTTGAGCGTATTCCTGTGCAAACGCTAGATGAGACTGTTGATGTTCAAACCTTACCTGTCGGGGCTTGTACGACTACCAATCTACAACCTGAAAAAACTTTAGGCTTTACCAAACAAGCTCCAACTCCAAACTGTCAGCAATTTGAGCACTGTTTATTTTGCCAGCATTATGCAGTCCACGCTGACGATGAAGATGTACGCAAGCTTTTATCACTAAAAAGTCTGCTCGGCTACATTAAGCAAAAAGCCACGGACTTAATCAAGTGGGAACAGCAGTTTGGGGTTGTACTACACCGAATTGACGAAGTGCTCAATGATTTATCAGATACTTATGAAAATTTACGTGATCGTATTTTTTCGATTCAAGAAGAAGTAGAAAGCGGCGATTTACATGCGTATTGGCTGAATCATTTTGAATTATTACTTGATTTGGGGTGGATATCATGAGTTCATTTAATTCATATCTATATTCATTGGGTATTGCTGAGCAGTTCTTACCTGATGAGTACAATCTACAGAATAATCAGTTGACTGTTCCAAATGCTTTTGTATTATCACGAACAAAAAACGGTGAAACACTATCTGTTTATTCAGACAATGTGTGGGATCTTTCTCCATATTTACCGAAGTGTGATTGTCGCCTGAATTTTGATAGTTGGCTTGAAAATGCCCGAGAAAATGACTTTCTTTACTGTCAAATTCGGGCAGAAATGAAAAAAATCAGTTTTGCTTTGCTTTATATAAAATCTGGTAAGTCGATCATTAAAAGTATTGAACAGCGGCATACGGTTTTGCGCCAGTTTGCAGCAATTGCATATAAAAATGGCTGCACATTGCAGCAATTGTTTAGCGATGTTGCTTATATGTCAAAAGTGAATGATGCTTATGTGAACGTGAGCTATCAAAAAGCCATCCATATTAAAGCATTTTTAACGGATTGTTTTGCCTTACAACAGCAATACCCATTGCTCATTCCTGCGTTTAGTATATATCAGCCGATTGAGCATTTAGCAAAGTTGGCTGCTCAACTGAGGTTACAGTCAGGCAAAGTAGGTCCGCAAACAAAGTTGATCCCCTCACGTATTTATATAAATTTAATCAATGGGTTAGCGGAGAAGCTCAATGAGTTTAATCAGTATGCGCCTGCTTTACATCAGTGGTTTCAGCGCATTCAACAAGAGCCGTCTTTTGCGCGTATGCCCCGCGAGTTTAAAGATTATAAAAATGCAGTGAGTTTTGCCGATGCTCGTGATTTATTTGGTTTAACGGCACTGTTTGAAAATCATCAGATTAGCAAACATGCAAATTTGACTCGCTACATGACGTTGATACAAGGAATCGCCAAACTTTGGATTCATCTGTTTACAGGCATGCGTGATAATGAAGTGAATCAGCTGTCTTCTGATTGCTATCAAACTATTCAAAGAAATGAGCATCTTGTGCATGTCATTATGGGTTATACCTCCAAGTTGCATGGTGGTGGAAATAAATCAACGTATTGGATCACGTTTGAAGACATTCAAATAGGCGTACATGCAGCACAAAGTATTGGTGAAGTCTACGCCTTACTTAATCCTCACTATGATATGTCTAATTCTGCTGAATACCCATTATTCCCAACACTATACTCGCAAAAGCATCGAAATAAAAATAACCGCAATATTGAGCATGAAACGGATTTTATCTCTAATTTTGAGGGTGCTCCGACTCGAACACAGTCTAATTTTAATCAGTATTTAAGCCGTATTTCTGTATTGCTTGGAGAGGGGTTGAAAATCACAGAAAGTGATATCGCCGAGCTTGAAGCTTTTGATGGTTTCCGCAATTGGCGAGAAGAAAAAGACTGCCAAGTTGGTGAGTACTGGAATATCTGTACCCATCAATTTAGACGTTCGCTTGCAGTTTATGGCGCTCGTTCAGGCATGATCGGACTTGGCGCTTTGTCAGTCCAATTTAAGCATCTAACAGAGTCTATGACGTTGTATTACCGTAATAATGCGGTATTTGCACCAAATATTTTAGTGAGTGACAGTCAAAAAGAGTTTATTCAAGAGCTGGAATATCAGCGTTTGGTGCATTCTTATGCGCAATTTGAAGATGATGTGATTAATAGTGCTAGCCGTTTACTCGGTGGGGCAGGAACCTATTTGCAGCTACAAAAAGACCGCGAGCAATTACTCACAGTATTTCCAAACCGTGATGAAGCGATTAAGCGCATGAAAAAAGGGGAAATTGCTTGCAAGACTAGCCTGTTTGGTGCTTGTACTAATCCTGATTCTTGCGAAAAAATTTCTTTTACTGCAATTAGCAGTTGTTTGAGTTGTGCTCATGCAATTTTTGATGCCGAAAGTGCCGATCAAATGCAAAAAGCGGTTCAGCGACTACAACGGCAGCGAGATATGCAAGTACAGAACAGTCTGCTATACGGGCAAATGGACAGTGAGATTTTAGCTTTAAACAAAATGATTCAAAAAATTAAAATGATTAATATTGAGGTGTAAAATATGAGTGCATCGAATGACTATTATGCTGCTTTAGAACGATTAAAGGCCAATAAGCCAATAATTCTGCCAAAAGGTTCTGCGATTAATAACGATACTGTAGCACTGGAAGCAGGACGTAAACGAGGCTCGATTAAGAAGAGCCGTCATGCAGCATTAATTGAGGCAATTGAGCAAGCTGCACAGGCAGCAGGGCAAAATGTTCTTTCACCTGCACAACGGATTGAGCAAGCGAAAACTAAGACCAAGGCGGTGAAAAGTGATTATGAGCAGCTGAAAGAAGATTATGAAAAACTGCTGGAAAAGTGTAACTCGCTGTTGTCAGAAAATTTTGAGCTAAAACAAAAAACGCATCTCTAAAGATGCGTTCTAATCATTCTGCTAGTTCTAAAAATTAGATACCTGTTTGAGCTTTTGAACAGCCATTACCTGAAGTAACACCTGCCCATTGTACAGAGTTAGCATCTACTGTAGGAGTCCAAGTAACAATACATGAACCTACAGTATTTGCACCAGTAACAACGATAGCAGCAGTAGTTTCTGTAACAGTAACAGGATTACTTGCAGCACCATATTTAGGAGTTGGTAAAGTCGCATAACCTGTTTGAGCGGTAAGTTCACCAAGTGTATCACATGCTGTTTTAACACCTTGGTTGGCTTGTAAACATTCGCCAATAGCAAGTTTTAAAGGAGCAATAACAGTATTATTTTCAGTCCATTTAGAACGAGTTACATAATTTTGATATTGAGGAATCGCAATTGCAGCTAAAATACCGATAATAGCGACAACAATCATCAGTTCGATCAAGGTAAAGCCTTTTTGAGCGTTCATAACATTCTCCACAAATGTTTTGTTAATTTATTTATAAGCGTTGTAAGCTAATTTATTGTTAGCACAAAGTGTGCCAAATTATATTACTCAATTATTTGTTGTTAAATCAATACATTGTTTAATAGATTAAAAATCTAAGTGTATACATAAGTAAATTTATGTAATTAAGTGACAAAAAATGTCAGTTTTGTCGGTTTTGAGAGATATGCATATGAAAGTTACTTGCAGCAGGAAAACTAAATTATTAGCAGCTAAGCAGATGTGTGCTTGTTAGTTGAATTGTTTTGCTTATTTGCTTACCAATCCACTTTGAAATTGAAAATTCTGTCCTATGCTGAATGCTTCATATATAGGGAATAATAGAGTGAAACGGCTAAAAGACTTCAAAGTAAACGAACGAATACCTCGTCCAGCTGTAAAAGCTTTTCCCATGCAATTTTGTGATGACGAAGCGACTCATCGTATTGCTATCTATTATTAAAAACGTATGCATTTTAAGCATAAAGAAGAAATACAGAAGTTGGCTTATAAATGAGTCTGGAATTTTTACTCTATTTTTAGCTTGTCAAAATTTTAAAATATTTTACGATCAGTCTGCTTTTACAAAAATTCATCCTATGACACTAAGTAAAAGCTATTTTCTGATATGGACAAATTGGGAAAATTTGTCCTTTTAAAAGCATGTCCATATGGACAAAATGAAGAATGAAGTAAAATAATATAATTCAATGATTTGATGTATGTCCATATAAAGTGACTTATGGAATGTACCTAGCTTATGATCGTTGTTGCGATCATTGGTATTTTGGCGGCAGTTGCACTTCCTGCTTATCAGGATTATACCGTACGTGCAAAAATATCAGAGGCAATATTAGCTGGATCTGCCTGTAGAACTACAGTCTCTGAAGTTTATCAAAGTACCTCTTCATTGCCAGCAGCGAATGATTGGGGTTGTGAAGTGGGAAGCTCCGCATCACAAGCAAGTAAATATGTTCAAACAGTAACTACTGATGCTACTGGTATAATTACTGTTACTACACCGTCAAAAGCGAATTCTGGACTACCAGATGCAGCTGCATCTAAAAAAATTGTTATGACTCCATTGACATCTTCAGGCCAACCAGCAGTTGCAGGAACACCTATTGGCTCTTGGAAGTGCGGTCCAGCGGCGACGGATGGTATGCCTAAGAAATATCTACCAGGTACTTGCCAAGCAGCTTAATTATAAAGTTATTAAAAGGGAGCATCGCTCCCTTTTTTGTGAATAAAAATTTATGAATTTATATATTAATATAGGTATAGGAAGGATTTTACTAATAATCACAAGCTTAACAATGTTATTAAGCTGGCTTCTTCCTAACCATTATGAACCATGGATTACTTCTCATAGTGACTTTTGTGCTTTTATAGCATTCATTTTTATTATAGCTATAACTATTTACTCCGTAGAAATAATAAAAATTCCTATCATAAATCTTTTTTTATTATTAATAATGTCTATTCCTTTTTTACAGTATATAACTGGTATTATATTTTTCTTAGGTGATGCCTTTATCGCAGCAATATATATATTTGGATTTTTTTGTGCTGTCATTAGTGGGTATAATCTCTCCCAACAGGGTAAGAATAACCCGAAAATATATTTAATCTTAACAAGTATAATCTTACTAGCTAGTTCAATAAGTGTATTTATAGCACTTATTCAGTGGACATTACAGTCAAATGGGCAGGTCTGGTTCGCAGATTTTCCATCTAATGCAAGGCCGTTCGCCAATTTTGCTCAACCAAATACACTAGCAACCTTTCTCATAATGGGAATAATTTCATTATTATATTTATTTGAAAAACAAAAATTAAATAGTATTAGTTCAAGCCTCATTGGCTTAATACTTATCTTTGGTATTGCTTTAACACAATCACGTACCTCTTGGGTATTCATGTTATGCTTTATAATTTGGTGGTTATGGAAAACCACTACACTACCAACCAGAATAAATAGAAAGTATTTAGGATTATTTGTTGGTTTCTATATATTGTTTGTTTTAACTTTACCTGTTGTTTCTAAATTTATAGGACTAAGTAATACTACAGATGTCTTGACTCGAGCCACTACAGGATTAGAGCGGGTAGCAATGTGGCATCAAATGTTGATTGCGATTCAACACCAGCCTTGGTTTGGTTATGGGTGGAATCAAGTGAGTTTGGCACAAGTGCTGACAACATTAGATTTTCCAGTGAGAGGTTGGACAGAGCATACACACAATTTTATTTTAGATTTATTAGTTTGGAATGGTATTCCTATTGGAGTAGCAATTATTGTATTTCTAATTTTCTACCTTTATCAACTATATCAATTAGCTAATAATATAGAGACTATAATTGCGTTATCGATGATTGGTGCAGTTTTAATCCATGCAATGTTTGAATATCCTTTAGATTACGCTTTTTTTCTATTACCTGTTGGATTTATTATAGGTTTAATCCAAGCACAACATAAAGATACTGTTACAAAAGAATTATCACGACCTTATACAGGCAGTATATTAATAATTTTAATAATTTTATATATTTGGATTTTCATAGAATATCGTATTATTGAAGAGGATACGCAATTAGCACGTTTTGAAGTGTTGAATATCGGTAAATTACATGCACAAAAGGCAGCTCCTAATGTCGTGTTCTTAACTCAACTTAGAGAAAAAAATCGCCTAATGCGAACGCAACCTAAACAAAATATGTCTGATAAGCAGTTATTATGGTTACGTCAAATTGCCTATCGGTATCCTACTGCACCTGCTTTACTTCGCTACGCTCAAGCACTTGCACTTAATCATCAATTAGCACAGGCCAAAGAACAATTAATGCTCATTGAGTATTTACATGATTTAAAACTGAGCGATGCTGTACTTTATGAGGTTAATGAATCTCTTTCCTTTGCGTGGGAAAACAAGAGAAAAATTTAGTGTATAAACTTATGACCTGTCGCCTAAAATTCTTCTTAAGCCATCTTGCTGTTTCAGCCATTATTGCGCTTATTACAATTATCCTAGTATTTTATTTTTGGTATCCGGCACCCCTCGCTCAAGCAGTTGGTGTCATGTATATCTTCTTAATGCTTTTGACTATAGATGTCATCATTGGGCCAGTGCTAGGTTTTATGGTCTATAAAGAAGGTAAAAAAACCTTAAAAATGGACTTAAGTATTGTTATTCTCCTGCAAGCCTTGGCACTAGGGTATGGCGTTTATAGTATTTTTGAAGGCCGACCAGCTTGGCTGGCCTACAATGTCGACCGTTTTGAACTGGTCAGAAACAATGAAATCATTACAGAGCATATAGAACAGGCTCAGCCGCAATATCAGCATCCGTCTTGGTTAAAACCACAATTAGTGGCGGTAGAGTTTGCTCAAGACCACCAAACACGACAAAATGAAATGTTTGCAGAGGTGTTAGGCGGTATTTCAATTGCCCAGCGTCCAGAGCGTTATGTGCCATTCTCTCAAGAGAAAAATCAGCTACAGCAACGTGCCCAGCCTTTCAGCACTTTAAGGCAGTTAAATGATCCGGCCAGAGTAGACCAGATTCTGAAACAATATCCCGAGGCGACCGCATGGGTGCCGTTAAAAGCTAATGCAGTTGATATGGTAGTTCTACTAAATAAGAAAAAAGCTGAGGTAATTAAGATAGTCGATTTGCGCCCATGGAAATAATTAGCTAGAGTAACAAAAAGCCAGCTTAATGCTGGCTGTATTTTTATATCTGACTCTGAATATAGTTCTCAATTCCCACACTTTGAATTAAATCCTGCTGGGTTTCTAACCAGTCCCAATACTCTTCTTCAGATTCTAGAATTTCTTGTACCATATCACGGGTTACATAATCCATAAGCTGCTCAGATAACAACACAGCTTTTTGTAAGGCTTCAATATTCTCTTTTACCTTACGCACATCACAAGAGAGAACCTCTTCAGTATGCTGGCCAATATACAGCTTACCAAGGTGCTGCAAATTCGGCAATCCTTCTAAAAATAAAATCCGTTCAATGACTTTATCGGCATGCTTCATCTGGTGAATAGACTCTTTGTACTCGGCTGAACCCAGCTTTTCAATCCCCCAATCATTGAACATACGGGAATGTAAAAAGTACTGGTTAATAGCGGTCAGTTGATGATAAAGCACTTGGTTGAGCTGATTGATTACATCACGATTGCCTTTCATTGTAAGTTCTCCATAAACAATTTCTGCCTTATGAAAGATATAAGGCAATCTATAGAGTTATCTTAGCGAACCCATCCATGAATGGCGAGTAATTTATAGAACAGCAAATGAAAATCGCAATCAGAAACACAGCAGCTTTTATGGTAGAGAATAAAAACCCGCTTGGAATCACGAGCGGGGAGGAGGAGATGATCGATTGATCATGAGAGAGTTCTTGCATACATCTTTTAATTCTCTTCACAAGAAACTTGAAGCTGAACCTTAATTTATGCAAGAAGAATCTTTATTGTCATTATATTTCGGGACTTAAGCTGCTACAGAAATACGTGCTGCAATTTTGGACAGTTCATCACTAATAATACTACGTGCTTCTGGAGCACAGCGACCACAGCAGGTTCCTAGGTCAAGTAAATCACGAATTTCACGATAGCTTTCTGCACCATTGGCAACAGCATCTTTGATATCTTGATCAGTAATTCCACGGCACAGGCAAACGTACATATCGGCGCTAACCACAGTAATATAAACGGGATAAGTGATATTATTGATAATTATTATCGTTTGTCAATGAAATTCATTTAAAAAGGCTATTTTTTTAATTGGCTTTTTGAATAAAGAAATATCACCTGAGCGGAAATCTGGGTATTACATAGATTGCCGCACAAAGTGATTCATGATTTAGATTTGATTATTTAAGATTAAAGATCTGATAAATTTTATAAATTATTGATTAATAATAACGATACCGTCCATCTCAACCAAAGCCCCTTTAGGTAGGCTTGCTACACCTAAAGCAGCACGCGCCGGATAGGGCTGAGCAAAATATTCACCCATAATCTGGTTAACCAGCTGAAAATGGGAAAGATCAGTCAGGTAAATATTGAGTTTGACAATATCAGCCAATGTGCCGCCAGCAGCTTCACACACAGCTTTTAAATTATCAAAGACCCGGCGAACCTGTGCTTTGATGCCATCGACCAGCTCCATACTGTAAGGGTCTAAACCAATCTGACCAGACAGGTAAAGTGTTTCACCAACCAAAATAGCCTGAGAGTAGGTACCAATAGCAGCTGGAGCATTTTCAGTATGAATCACTTGGCGGGACATCGATTTCTCCTTGATTTTTAACCTGTCTGATCATAAACCATGCCAGGCAGTGACAAAAGTACTAATCGATATAACTGATCAACTTGATTTAACTGGCATTGTGGACCAAAGCAACTGGCATAGACAAACGGCTAATACGTGGAAAACCAAAATGCATGCGTAAATCGCGAATGATTTGGGCAATCTGACGACGGTTATTGACTACGATGTTGACATAAGTCCGGTCATCCTGCGATTGAACCATTTCCACTCCGGTCTTGGCTTTACGACATTGATAGATCAAGTCAGAAATCTGCTCGTCATCCATTGCCATGTCGATACACAGATAAGCAGTGAAACTGACTTCTTCCTCACTTTCTGAATTCCAATGTAGCGGCATGATTGTTTCTGGATGCAGATGCTGTTCATGCATTAAATTATTACAACGGGCTCGATGTACAATTAAGCCACGGCGTGACAGATGGCCCTGAATCGGATCACCCAAGACCGGGTTGCAACAGTGCGCATATTTCACATCTACGCCATCTGTGCCCTGAATCAGGCGTTGTGAATTATATTCTTCATCAGCCTGTTCCTGAGCATAAAGATGATTAGCAACCAGTTGTGGTAGCAGATCGCCTACAGCGATTTGTTCAAACAGGCTTTCTTTATGTTCAATATGGCGCCATTGCAAAAGATCAACCCAATCAGCATCAGACAAATCTTTTATTGAGCGGTTGAACATTTTCAGTGCCCGATTCAAAGCTTGCTGGCCCACTAAACGCTGCTCATCAACATCCTGATCTTTTAAAATATTCTGTAAGGCACGACGTGCTTTTTGTGTGTTGATAAAGCTAAGCCAGTCTGGATTTGGAGTTGCCAATACATCTGTAATAATCTCAACCACCTGTCCACTGACCAGAGGGGTAGAAAGCGGCCGTATTTCTCCATTGATTTTGGCACCAACGGCATGGTTACCTAAAAACAGGCTGGCTGCATAGGCAAAATCAACCACGGTAGCACCTTGAGGAAGTTCATGCAGATGACCGTGTGGGGTATAAACCCAGATTTTTTCCTGATGCAGATAATCCAGCAAATCATTAAAAGTAGTTTTGGCACATTCGCCATCAATCAGCGTATTCAGATTTTGCATAGAAGCCTGAATAGCCGAGCGGCAAGCTTGTGGTGCACTTTCACCTAATACCACACCAAAGCGCGCGGCCTTACGCATCAATTCAGTCTGAATAGTTAAAGACAAGGTAGTCTGTTCGCCCTTAAGTTTCATCAGAAGCGATTGATTACCACCGGGCAGGGGACGACGGATATGGTCTTCAAACTGTAAAACCTGAAAATTCTGCTCTAAAGCCTCAACCAGGCGATCACAGTCAGCAATACTTTGCAAAATAATCTCGAATGCATGGCTATGGGTTAGCTCTTGCAGATTCATCTCATTTTTAACAAAATGTCGTAATAGTTCAATGTTGTTATCTTTCTTCTTAATTCGCCCTTCAAGATGATAAGCTTTTAACAGCTCTCCAAGCTTCTGTTCCCATATTGCCTGAAACTGGCAACGTTTTGGCTTGGTCTGTTTGAGTGCTTCCTGAACATTATCAAACATATCAAGATCAAGATTCTGATAACATAAATGCTCGAGGTTATCAGCCATCTCGTTCATACCCACAATACGCGCCATAGGTACAAATATATCAAAGGTTTCCTGAGCAATACGCGCACGCTTATCAGGGCGTAAGGCATCCAGTGTAGTCATATTATGGTAGCGGTCAGCCAGTTTAATAATAATGACACGCGGGTCTTGTAAAGTTGCCTGCAAAATTTTGCGGAAAGACGCAGCCTTATTATATTGTTTGTCACTGGAATGCGTTAGCTTGGTAACACCATCTACTAGCTCGGCAACTACAGGACCAAATTTTTCTTTAATATCTTCTTTCGAAAAATCGGTATCTTCTACCACATCGTGCATCAAGGCAGCCATCAGTGTTTCACTGTCAAGACGCATATGCGCCAGAATACAGGTCACAGCAATCGGATGCAGTATATAAGGCTCGCCACTTTTACGGGTAATGCCGGTGTGTGCAAGATCAGCAAAATCACAGGCCGCAAGTACACGCTCGACGTCGTCTGGACTTAAATACGCATCGATAATCATTTTGAGCTGTAATCTGGCTTGGCTGACCTCTTCGCCTGGCATAAATCACCCTTTACTGATAGTTTTCAGTTAAATTTAACAATCTTCTAATGAAAATCATATTGCTTCACTTGTCAATTTTTTACAGGCAAAAAATAGCAATTTTTTTCAATCAGACCTATTGTTTTTGCCGATTTTTAAAACATTCAATTCCCTTGGAATAAAAAGGCCTAGTATTGAACTAGGCCTTTTTAGAGAAGCTTGGTCTTATTGAAAAGAGAAACCTTCAAGATTCAGATTATTCGCAGACAGGGCCAAGTCAAGGCTAGAAGTCTGGTAATCCTGATCACGCTGTTTCAGGATGTCTTTAGAAACGTGACCAGCTGCAATTTCACGTAAAGCAACTACAGTCGGTTTGTCATTGTCCCATTCAACAGTAGGCTCAATGCCTTGTCGTGCAAGTTGACGCGCGCGCTTGCTTGCCACTAGTACAAGCTCAAAGCGGTTGTCTACATGGTCTAAACAATCTTCAACGGTTACGCGTGCCATAAGAGTTCTCGTTTATTTCAATATAAAATCTGGGCTAGACTGCACAGTATAAAATGCTTTTAGGCTTGACTCAAGTTTATTCACTTACCGGGCTGATGAGTTTTTCGATCAGGCCTTGATGACGATTAGCTTGCTGGACCATGGTAAGGCGGTTAGCATTGATTACAGACTCAAGATCGTGCAAGGCTTTATTGAAATCATCATTAATAATTAAATAATCAAAATTGACATACTGCTGCATGTCTTCAACTGCACAGCTCAGGCGGTGTTCAATTACCTCAACACTGTCAGTACCGCGGTTAGATAAACGCTGACGCAAGTCAAACTGACTTGGCGGTAGAATAAAAATCTGTCTGGAATCAGGAAAAATCTTGCGAACCTGCTCGGCACCTTGCCAGTCAATCTCAAGTAAAACATCATGTCCTTTAGCCAGCTGTTCTTTTACAGTGGCCTGTGATGTCCCATAATAATTACCAAAAACTTCTGCATATTCTACAAAACCGCCCTCTTCAACTTGGGCCAGAAATTCTTCTTTACTGGTAAAATGATAGTGTACACCGTTCAGCTCGCCGGGACGCTGACCACGAGTCGTATGGGAAACAGATACATGCAAATTGCTGACACGTTCAAGAAGGGCTTTAACAAGAGATGTTTTGCCTGTTCCTGACGCAGCAGAAACGACAAACAATAGACCCGACATGATATTTTTCCTGATATGATAAAATATCTTCTCTATTTTAGAGCAGAGCGCGCCTAAACTAAATAGTTGAGCTGAAATAGTTGGCGGGTTCTGACAAAAATATTCAGCCGTTTAAGTGAACATTGAGGATCTTATGGAAATTGTATTGGCCAATCCACGCGGGTTCTGTGCAGGTGTAGACCGAGCCATTGCGATCGTCAACCGTGCACTTGAATGCTTTAACCCGCCCATTTATGTTCGTCACGAGGTGGTACATAACAAATTTGTAGTAGATGATCTGCGGCAGCGTGGCGCCATCTTTGTTGATGAACTGGATGAAGTACCAGACGATAATATTGTTATTTTTAGTGCTCATGGAGTTTCCAAGGCAGTCCAGCTAGAAGCTGAACGTCGTGGTCTGAAAGTATTTGATGCAACTTGCCCCTTGGTGACTAAAGTTCATATTGAGGTAACCAAGTATGCACGTGAAGGTATAGAAGCAATTCTGATCGGGCATCAAGGTCATCCGGAAGTTGAGGGAACCATGGGGCAGTACGATAAAAGCCAAGGTGGCGATATTTATCTGGTTGAAGATGAACAGGATGTTGAGGCCTTAATTGTGCGTAATCCTGAAAAAGTTGCTTTTGTTACCCAGACGACCTTATCTATTGATGATACGGCTAAAGTAATTGATGCATTGCGTAAGAAATTTCCTCATATTCAGGGACCACGCAAAGATGATATTTGTTATGCCACACAGAACCGCCAAGATGCAGTGCGTGATCTCTCGAAGCAATGTGATGTTGTACTAGTAGTGGGTTCCCCCAATTCTTCTAATTCTAACCGATTACGTGAATTGGCAGAACGTATGGGTAAGACAGCCTATTTGGTAGATAATGCTGATCAGCTGGAACATGGCTGGTTTAGACAAACTACCAAAATTGGTGTAACCGCTGGAGCATCTGCGCCAGAAATTTTAATCAAACAGGTAATTCAGCGCCTGCAGGATTGGGGAGCCCAAGCACCTCAGGAACTTTCAGGCTGCGAAGAAAATATTACTTTTAGCCTGCCTAAAGAATTGAGAATTCCTGTAACGCAGGCTTAAATATAAATTTTTATTAGCTTTTAGATTTTTAAAACAGATAGTTGTTAAATAACGGTTATCTGTTTTTTTATACCCTTTATCTGTTCTGTATATGTTCTGTTAATGTAAACTGTATTATTTAAGACATGTCAAAATTTTGACAGGAGGCGATCATGCAACTCAAGCGCGGTTTTACGTTGGTTGAATTGATGGTCACTATTGTGGTAGTTGCTATTATTACAACTATAGCTATCCCTTCCTTTCAAAATATGATTTTAAGACAAAATTTAAATAAGAGCACACGAGAGCTGGTGTCAGTATTAAATAATGCACGTGCTCAGGCTGCCTTACAGCGTAGAGATGTAGAAGTAGTTCTGGAAACTGAAATTAATAATGCCGGTGTGGCACCAGATACATCAGTCTTATTTCACTGGATGCCCTCTGGACAGGCTGTTTTGAAAGCAGGCTCTCCAACAACTATTACTTTCCAATTAAATGGTTTAGTTAAAGACTCGGCAGGAAATACAAGTTTTGTAATCTGTGATCAGATAAATAATGCCAAACTGTCAAGAACAGTAAGCATTTCCAAAATGGGGGTTATCCAACAGCCGGTAGAAGGGAACTGTTCATGAATAATTATCAAAAAGGGATTGGTCTAGTTGAAATTATGGTGGCATTACTGATTTTGGCTATTGGAATTTTGGGTTTTATTGCTCTGCAATACAGAGCGCTAGAAGCTACTTCAGAAGGTTCATATAGAATTCAGGCTATCAATTTGGCTCGAGATCTGGCTGAAAGAATACGAATAAACCGTGATGCTTTTTCAACCTATCAACAACAGGTTCAGCTTCCATTAAATCAAAAAGCCTTTAAAACAAACTGTTTTTCTAACAACTGTTCAGCTGTAGATTTGGCAGATTTTGATGTTGCTCAGGTGGCTAATCGGGCAGCTTCATTTGGTATGACCATTAATATTATGAACTGTCAGGGAAATAATAATAATCGTAATTGCATTTATGTTGCATGGGGTGATTCTAGTGCAACTGATGGGACCGGAACAGGTGATTGTACAAATGGTACGGCCTATAACCCGGCATCGACCTGCATTATTATGGAGGCATATTAGAAATGTTGAAATATAGGGCAGGTTTCACCTTAATTGAACTGATGATTGCTTTAGCATTAGGGCTTGTCATTACAGCTGCTGCGATTATGCTGTTTATTACAGGTCAAAGAAGTTATTCGATGCAGCAAGGCGTAGCGGATCTACAAGATAATGCAAATTTTGGTTTAAATTATATTGTCAGAGATATTCGGTTGGCGAATTTAAATAGCACACGGGCTGATATAAATGACCAGGTCTCTTTTGGAGGAATTGTTTTAACATCTGCTATTAATGCGCAAAAAGATGCCTCTGTACCTCCGTTACCTTTAAGTAATCTCTCCAGCACTATTACAGGCAATACCGCCGCAGTCTCTCTACTTTCTAGAAGTAGCGGGACTGGAATGTCGGCGGGAACAGCACCAGCATGGACAGGTATATCTAATGTTAATGAGGCAGGTATAGCATTATTAAGTGATCAGTTAGTCATTCAGTATAGACCAGTGGAAATAGGTGGCTTTGATTGTGAAGGACAGGAAATCACCTCTACAGATATATATATTGTCCAGCGCTACTTCTTGAGGGCCGACACTAATGTATCAGCAAATGAGCCTAACCAAGCTCTAGCATTAGCTTGTGATGCTGGTTTTTACCCGGTTACAGGTAGTCCTACTGCTATTACCAATTATGGTGATGCAGGGGAAATTATTATGAAACGTGTAGATTATTTCAGAGTTCTACTTGGTATACAAAATGGGGATAACTACCGCTATATCTCTATTGCAGACTATATGGCAATGGCTTCACCCCGACCTCGTATTTTATCTCTCCAGCTTGGAATTTTGACCCGTTCAAGTCAATCCACCGGAACAAATGGTAATGCTGGAAATAACACAACATTTACCGTATTAGATAAGAATATAGTCGTGAAATCATCTACAACCACTAATAATTATATACGGCAGGTTGTATCTCAAACAGTTGCGTTAAGAAACGGTTTTGGAGAGCGTGGCCTATGAGAGCTCGGCAGAGAGGTGCAACTTTAATCGTTGTACTTGTTTTACTTGTTGCTATCACGATTATAGGTACATTGGCCATACGCCAAAGTATGGTTGCACTCAATATTGCAACTAATGGACAGGCCCAGCAGCTTTTAATGCAAAACTCGGATTCTGTATTTTTCAATACTGAGGATGCAAATAACCTTATTCAAAGTCTTGGTACAAATGGAATGTTCGGGTATATCAGTAATGATATTAATAAAGATGTAGAACTGGTTTTTTGTTACCGTGGAGACCAAGCCAGTTTCTTTGATCTTAATCGGGCTAGCCTAATCGAATGGGAACGTGGCAAAACTGCGCCTACAAATAATAAATTAGGTCTGGACGGTTATTGTGATGTATCTGCTACCGATACAAACTTTTTTACCAGTGGACGGCGGGCGGTCATAACCCAAGTTGCGGTTAAGTTTCCATCCTCCAGTAGTTCAGAAATTTTAAGTGACCTGCCGGAAGGGGGAGACCCTGAGCTTAATAAAACGCAAAAGATAAAAAGAGTAAGTATTTATGCAGTGTCGCTTATGCCCACTCTCTCTACACGGACTGATGCTGAAATAAATACCTGTTTAAACTCTAGAATGAATCAGGTCACAATACCAAATGATATAGCAGCAAGCATTCCCGCAAATGCTGTAGTAAGGCAGAGCGTAACTTCTTGTTTATCTAGTATAAATGTACCATTTACCACACTTGTCACTGATTACACGATTGAGCAGAGCTTTAAATAATTGGGGATTGATATGAAATTGACTAAAAAGTTTAAGCAAATAAAAGAATATCATGAACAAGTTATTGCAATAGTTATAGCAATATTGTCTACCACTTTAGTAGCCAGCAGTGTAACTCGTGCCAGTGATATTGACATCTATCAGCAAGCAAGGTCGGGTGATATCACTCTTATGCTGATGTTAGATATTTCAGGAAGTATGGATACGCGTTCAATAAGTGAAGACTACGGCATTAGCAATTCATGCGGTACGGATACTGCCCCAGGCGGTTATTCTCGTAGCTATTGTTCGATTAGTGCCAATAGTGCCTCAGCATTAGTAAAAGATCCGGATGCTGGCTGTACCTTAATTGGCTCTACTTACCGTTGTTATGATCGAATTTCAAGATTAAAAGATGGTGTTTTTGATTTATTACAGGGTAATGCATCAAAAGGAATTGTCCGGCTCGGTGATGAAAAAATTATTGGCCTGTCAACTTTAGGAGTCTATACCAATACTTATTATAATACTGGACGCATACTAGTACCTGCTCGTGCTTTAGGTACACTGGTCGGAAGCCAGACACAACGAGATACTTTGTTAAGCTACGTCCGTGGGCTCAGTGCCTCAACTAATACCCCCACTGCTCGTTCATATGCAGAAACAGTATCTTATTTAATGGGAACTACTACTGCTTCCAGACAGCTTCGTGTTTCTAATATGCCTTACTTTAGAACTTATACTTATTTAGAACTCACTTGGGGCGGATATGTACAAAGAGTACAAAACCAAAAATGTAATCTATGGAATTCTACATATACCAGTTGTGCAAGTAATGGATGGGTAGATACAAATGAGACTATTCCTGTAGGGAGTGCAGTTACTGCTTTAAATTGTACTTTTAGCGCAAATGGGAATTTCAGGACTGGTATTTGTTATAATTATACAGGTATAGTTAGTGCATCAAACAGTAATAGCGGCTTTAGCTATTCACTTGATCCAACTAAAAATAATGAAAAAACTTTATATATTTCTCCCTCATCATTAACTCAGACAGAAGAAATCAAGCAATGTAGCGGACAGGGTGTATATGTATTAACAGATGGTGAACCAACCCAAGATACGGGTTCATTACCTTTAATGCAGGCAGCATTAGGTTCAAAGGGACAAAGTTTTAGTTGTGATGACAGTGGCAGTTGGGACTGTTTAAATAAGCTCGCATTAACCTTATTAAACCCTGACAGTAACCCTGCAAATCTGAAATTTAAAACAGCTGTAGTCGGTTTTGGTAAGAGTTTTAACGATGTACCTTCTTATAGTAAAAACCTAACTCAGGAAGAAAATATTGCGAATTTGGGAACTATTAATACTAATGTAAAAAGAGCTGCATATTGGGGGATTATTGGTGAAGGCGGCTGGTACTCTGGTTCAAGTTCGCAAGACGTCGTAAATAGTGTGAATGCATTTATTAATAGTTTATCAACAGATATTCCAGCTGTTACTACTGGCTCACCAACTATTCCAAGAGACGCTCTTAACCCTTCTCAGTTACAAAATTATGCTTACTATCCTCAGTTTCAGCCAACACCTGATAAAAGTTATCAGCTTTGGGCAGGTAATTTAAAGAAATATAAAGTTGATTCAACCGGTAAACTGGTGGATAAAAATGGTAATCCGATTGTTAATGAGCTAGGCCGTATTATAGACAATTATGATTTATGGGCACCTGGCGTAAATGAAGGTCTAAAAGATGCAGACGAAACTACTTATGGAAGTAGAAAATTTGCACTGATGGGTGGTGTTAAGTCTCAGCTTTTATTAAAAGCCACTACAGCAAATACGGCTAACCGTAAATTACTTACTAATCGTATTGCTACGGGTACAGGAACTTCTGCTACATTTACAGGTAGCAATACCAGTTTAAGAGCGGTAGACTTAAATTATTTGACTGATACTACGTATAGAAATGACCCAAACCGAGGCTATTTAATCTCTCTGTTAGGATACGCAGTAGATGCAACCCAGCCGAATACTATTACCAGTACAACTTTAGCAAATGCAGATGAACTTCGTCAGGTAGGCGCAGTAATGCATTCTTCTCCATTATTGATTACTAATAAAGGTAAACTGACATATACCAATAATACTCTAGGTTCAACCAATCGAGAGGACTATGTATTATTCGGTACTACCCAAGGCTTACTTCATGTAGTAGATGCTACTACAGGAAAAGAAAAATTTGCTTTTGTGCCTAACGAAATGGTGGAAAATCAAAAAGAAGCTTTTCTTAAAAACACTACAACTAATGGTACTACCAATAAACTATTTTACGGAATTGATGGACCATGGACTGCTTATACTGAATATGTTCCTGACTCATCTGGTAACTTGACAGTAAATACCGGAAAGGCTTCTCAACAGGGTAAACAGTATGTATATGGTGGCTTACGTATGGGAGGTAGAAGCTACTATGCTTTAGATCTTCGAGATATTAATAATCCTAAGCTTCAATTTCATATTGATCCTGCCACTCAGAAGGTCTATTACAACGGCAGTAGTACTACATTTAGCCAACTGGGTTTTATGGGGCAAAGCTGGTCAAAACCAGCAGTGACTTGGGTGAACTGGGGCGGTACACGCAAGATGGTCATGTTTGTAGGTGGGGGGTATGATGCTGGTGGTGTAGATGGAGATGCACGTGATTCGAATGGTGTAAAAGGTATTTATAGTGGTTTTGAAAGCGATACTTATAACCAGTCGAATAGCCGTGGTGCTGGTGTTTATATGTTTGATGCGATCAATGGAAATTTATTGTGGTGGGCCAGCAAAAATGCTACTCAAAGTAGTGCTACCACCACAAGTGGAGTTATTGGATTAAGAGATGATAACCTCAAATATAGTGTTGTTAGCGAAATTAGAACGATAGACCGTGATGCTGATGGTTTAGCCGATCATTTGTATTTTGGTGATTTGGGAGGCCAGGTATTCCGTATTGATATCAATAATCAAGCTAGTACAATCGGTTCTTTTGCAAAAACTCCTAGACGATTACTAAACCTTAATGCAGCAGAGAAAAGTCCCCGTTTTTATGACCCTCCAGCCTTCTCTGTATATAATTATAATGGTACAAAATTTGCTGTGATTTCAATTGGTAGTGGAAACCGTAGTCAGCCTCTGAAAGACTATACCGTAGGCAGTTCAGGTTATGATTATGATGCAATTTATAATATTTATGATAAGGATGTAGGCCGAAAAGATTTGTATTCCACAAATACTTTTAATACAGAAAATATTACGACTGTACCAACAGTAACAAATAGTTTAAAAGAAATTACTGATGCAACGCGCAACAATAATACAACATTGGTGGCGCCTTATAGCACAAAAGGCTGGTTCTATCGCTTTAAATCACAGAAATTGCAAAGTGAAAAAGTTATGGGGACGCCTGTAGCAATGAACTATAAGCTTTATGTCTCTACCTTTGATAGTAGTAAAGATGGTTTATCTGGTGACTGTGGCGCAGGCGTAAAAGGAGAAAGCTTTATTAGTGGCTTTTGTTTACCTTATGGCCAGTGTGCTATGGAAACTGTGAATAGATGGAATTTAGGTGCGGGAATCCAGACAGTTACGATTGGTGATCAATGTGTAGGAGCCAGCTGTGGTAGCACGGGCGGAGGTGTAGACGGAGGTGGTCCTGGCGGAGGCGGCGGTGGAAGCGGTGGAGGCGGAAATAATAATCCTGCTAAAAACTCCTGTATTGCTACAGGTGGCCGTATACTTATATTACCAAGTGGAAATGGGCCTGAAGAAGAAACTCAAATCTGTCTGGTACCGCAGCGCTGGTATGAAAAATTTAGATAGAGAATAAGTGATGCAGAAGAAATCCTTGAGGTTTATAAAAGGTTTTACACTTGTTGAGCTTATGGTTGTAGTTGCAATTGTGGCAATCTTCGCAGCAGTTGCTCTACCAAGTTATCAAGAGTATACACGTCGCGCTGTCGCATCTCAGGCCCAACAGGAAATACAACGTCTTGTCACCCAGCTGGAAAGAAATAGAGCCAGAAACTTTAATTATAAAGGTTTTTCTACTACGCCAGATCCTGTGGTTATACCAGTCGGTGCCACAGATGCTGCTATAAAGTATACTATTACAGTCCGTGATGGAGCAGACCCTTCTTTGGCTCTTACTAATATTGGAGCAGCTGGCCAGAGCTGGGCTATACGTGCAGTATCAAATGACAGTAAAAACTATAATTTTTTGCAAACAAGCACCGGGTTGAAATGTAAAAATAAAGCAGCAAATTTAGTCACTTTTACTACATGTGGAACAGAAGTAACAGGAAGTGAAGCATGGTAAATAAAATAAAAGGCTTTTCTCTTATTGAGCTTATGATCGTGGTAGCTATAATAGCGATCTTGGCCGCTATAGCTTATCCCTCATACCAAGAGTATATAAGAAAAACTAAAAGGGTTGAAACTCAAAGCGAAATGTTGGCGATAGGGAATTTATTACAGCGCTATAAAATTGCTAACTTTACTTTTTTAAAATCAGATGGTACGCCTATTTCTCTAGCAGACTTAGGTCGAAGCTCAGTAAGTCCTGAACAAGGGCAAGCTCTTTATAATCTGGCTTTATCAAATGTAACAGCGGGGACATGGACCTTAACAGCTATTCCTATAAGCGATGCCACCCAGTTTGGTGATGGTCACTTGGTTCTAAATCATCGCGGAGAAAAATGCTGGACTAAAGGAAGTGACAAAGGAGGAAGTGCTTGTGTTCCTTCTATTACTTCCAACTGGGACGGCCGCTAACTTAAATTCAAAATTGCGGATAAATACTTTTTAATCTTTCATTCAGGGTAAACTTCGCGTAAAATATTGCCCTCTATGAAAGGGGTTTGAGCTGTATCGATGGTCGGTACAAGGATAATCCGTAAAAACTATAAGGTTCTATCATGGTTGTTATTCGTCTTGCACGCGGTGGTGCTAAAAAACGTCCGTTCTATCAAATCATTGTGACTGATAGCCGTAATGCACGTGACGGTCGTTTCATCGAACGTATCGGTTTCTTCAACCCTACAGCTCAAGGTAAAGCAGAAAAACTTCGTTTAGATGCTGACCGTTTCGCTCACTGGGTTTCTCAAGGTGCTCAACCTTCTGATCGTGTTGCTTCTTTAGCTGCTCAAGCTAAGAAAGCTGCAGTTGCTGCATAATTTTTATATAAATTAGGTAGTAGCTTGCCCATGACACCAACACAGAATGTTCCCGAAGATCGTATTCAGATTGGACAGTTGCGTTCAGCATATGGATTAAATGGGTGGCTCTGGGTCTATTCCAATACAGAACCTATGAGCAACATATTTGACTATCTGCCTTGGTACATTGAGACCAAAGCAGGTTGGCAAATTGTCGATGTAAAACGTTGGAAACCACATGGCAAAGGCCTGGTTGTCAGCTTAAAAGGTGTGAGCGATCGCACCGCAGCAGACGGTCTGGTTGGCGCAAATATCTGGATTTCAAAATCGCAACTGCCTCAAGCGGGGGTGGATGAGTATTACTGGTCTGATTTAAAAGGTCTAACCGTGTTAGGTCTGGATGATGAGGAACAGGAAGTCAATCTTGGTCAAATCCACGAACTGTTTGAAACAGGCGCTAATGATGTGATGGTGGTTCGCGCAACTGCTGACAGCATTGATGGCGAAGAGCGTATGATTCCATGGCATAAAGATGTGGTACAACGCGTTGATCTCGAAACAGGTCGTATTTACGTCAATTGGGGCGTAGATTACTAATATTTTTGGAAATACGGGAGTCTGCGATGTTTTTTGCAGTCATTACGCTTTTTCCTGAAATGTTTGAAGCGATTACACGTTTCGGTATTAGCGGGCGCGCAGCACAACGTGAGCTGATGCAAATTCATTGTATCAATCCTCGCGATTATGCTGAGGGTAACTACAAACGGGTGGATGAACGTCCATTTGGTGGTGGCCCCGGTATGGTAATGATGGCTGAACCATTAGCGAAAGCAATTCATCGTGCCAAAGAGCTTGCAGTGCAAGCGGGTGCAGTTCATGTTCCAGTGGTGTATATGTCACCGCAAGGAAAAACCTTAAATGAACCTGCGGTACAGGACTTCGTTAAATATGACGGACTGATTGTACTGTGTGGTCGTTATGAAGGTGTCGATGAACGTTTGATCCAGAAATATGTTGATCAGGAATGGTCGATTGGAGATTACGTCTTATCGGGTGGTGAACTGCCGGCGATGGTTTTATTAGACAGTATTATCCGGAGGCTTCCGGGTGCGATGTCTGATGAGCAATCTCATGTGCAAGATTCTTTTGTGGATGGTCTGTTAGACTGCCCGCAATATACCAAGCCAGACCATTTTGAGGGAATGCATGTTCCAGAGATTTTAAAATCGGGACATCATGCCAATATTGAAAAATGGCGGTTTTTGCAGCGATATCAGCGCACTTTGGAACGCCGACCTGAGTTGGTAGAAAAAGTTGAACTGACCAAGCAGCAAAAGAAATGGTTAAAGGATTTAAAAGGTGGCAACAACTAATCCTGTTGTCCAAATCTGTATTTAAGCAATGTTGTTTAAATATTTAAAATAGGCTCTTTATGCATTGAAGCGGTCAAGCATAAAGGGAAAGTCAATCGGGTCTATGCGATTCAGCCTCTATACCCAGCGATGATCAGACCTCTTCTGACTCGCACATATTGGAGATACCCCATGAGCGGTAAGCATCCTTTAGTACAAGCTGTAGAAAATGCTCAGCTTAAACAAGACATCCCGGCTTTTGCACCAGGTGACACGGTAGTTGTCCAGGTAAAAGTAAAAGAGGGCGACCGTGAACGTCTACAGGCATTCGAAGGCGTAGTAATTGCTAAGAAAAACCGTGGTCTGAACTCTGCGTTCACAGTACGTAAAATTTCTAGCGGTGTTGGTGTTGAGCGTGTATTCCAAACTCACTCTCCAATCGTTGCTCGTATTGATGTGAAACGTCGCGGTGCTGTACGTCGTGCTAAACTTTACTACCTGCGCGATCTGTCTGGTAAAGCTGCACGTATCCGTGAAAAACTTCCAGCTCGTAAAACTGAAGCTTAATCAGTTTTATACAGCTAAAAAATGCGCCTTCTGGCGCATTTTTTATAATTAATAATATATTATAATCCCTGAAGTTTTAGGCGATTGGCATGCTGCCGGTAAACATCTACAGGGTCAGGTGCAAATACATCTCTTAAACCTAAAACCTGATTCACTTCATCTAAATGATTCCAGTGATAGTTATCACGGATTGTTTTACCAAAACGGGCGCTACAGCGTGAAACCAGCCCATCATTATCTTTACCCTGGTCAATCAGTAGACTGGTGGCCTTTAATGCCGAGTCTGGATCAAGGGCATTAGTAATAGCTCCTACGCCGGTAAATGAATAAAAATAGATTCCTTGTTGCTGATACGGACCTTCACCACAGCCCGTGGTAGGCATACCAAGTGGAAATTTGCTGTTAAATTGAGCTGAGCCTTTCAGGCTTAAGCTGTTGCCACCTGCCAAGGCATCATGTGGATAACTATTTGGATCAAGTCCTTGAGCCCAGGTAATCATTTTTGAAACCAGATTGACTACGCCCACCAAGGGTGCCTCTACGACTGTACCTTCAGCCTTTAAAATCAGGTCAGCTACCGGTGAACCTTTATTAGGTGCCCCGACTGCTGTCAATGAAGCCACACGTTCAGGTAAAACTCCGGCAACATAACGGATGGTAGGACCACCATGAGAGTGTCCGACCAAATTCACCTTTTGTGCGCCTGTCAGGGCTAGAATTTCTTCGACCTGCTGCGCAAGCTGCTCTCCTCGTACTTCAGTAGAGTTTAAAGGTGATACCCGGGTTGCCCACGTATTTGCTCCATTACGTGCCAGATCTGGCAAAATCTGATAAAAATAGTCGAGACCGAACTGGTCTGTACCAATACTGATAAAACCTGCCATACCATGATTGAATACGATTGGATATTTAGTTTTAGCATAGTTTGAAACGATCAGTCTGGTCGTAGCCTGTTCAGCGCTGGTTGCCGCTTGTGCTGTTAAAGCTACTGAGGCAAAAAATATAGCAAGAATGAATTGTCCGTATTTCATAATAATCCTCAATTTTTTTATTTTGATACTGATTTGATTCTTAATGGGTCATCCATCTGATGATGTAACTGACCAGAGAGAAAGTGCTGTTCAGTCAGCTTTTATAAGCCCTCAAGTTTTAAGCGATTGGCATGTTGACGAAATAGCGCTACCGGGTCAGGAGCAAAGCGGCCTGTTAAGCCAAACATCATATTGGCAAGGTCTGTATGATTCAGGTTGTAGTTATCCCGAACCACAAGGCCAATATGGGTGCTACAGCGTGCAACCATTCCGTCATTGTCTTTGTTGCCATAGGACACTGGTCCTAATTGCATCAGGATGCTGTCAATATCCAGTAAATTAGTTGTTTGTGCTGTACCGGTCCAGGAATAGTAATGAATTCCTCGATCTACTTTAGTACCTTGCCGGTTACAGTCAGAGGCCAAGGCAGAGGTTGGGAAGCGCCGGTTGAAATCGGCCGATCCTGTTTCAGTAAGGGATTTCATTGAGCCATCAAAATCAATGGGCAAGTCAAACTGCAACTGTGCCAATGAAATCAGAGGCGCGATTAGATAGTCACCGACAATATTAAATACGGTCCGGGTTGCTGTATTATTCTGGATATCATCTGCTACCTTTGAACCACGAAATGTTCCACCTACGCCAGTAACCGAGGCAACATATTGTGGTTTGATGGCGGCTACATAACGTGCCGTAGGTCCGCCATGCGAGTGACCAATCAGATTGACTTTATGCTGGCCAGTAATGGCCAATACATCTTCGACCTGACTCAGCAGCTGTTCGCCACGTATTTCAGTAGTGTTGGCCGGCGAGAGTTGAGCGGCAAATACAGTTGAGCCATTACGCGCCATATCTGGCAGAATCTGATACCAGTAATCAATATTAAAGCTTGAGTTGCCAATTCTAGACCAGCCTAACCAGCCATGAGTCATCACAATTGGATATCTGGTCTTGGCATAATCTGATAATGCTTTTTCCTGAACCTGTAATATCGCAGGTTTGGTATGCGCTATTGTGGTCAGGGACGTGATGCTGGCTAATAGCATAGCAGCACTGAGTATTTTTATTTTTTTACTCGTATAATCCATAATCTATCCTTAATTTTGTTTCTTTTTTTATTTATGACTTAGCAACACCTGTTTTAGTTTTTCCTCCCTGATGTGATGAAATAATAAAGTCCAATTTAGATATAGTTATGTACCTCCCTGATGAACTGGTTTTTTTATTTTTCAGTTATCTCATGCAAATAAGCAGAATATTTAAAGTGCCGAGTAATTACTGATCTTCTTTAAATGGCTGTTAAATCAATATACATTTTCTGGAATTTTAGGATAAGGGTTTTGGTTAATTTTTGTACTCTGATATTTATGCCTGAACATTGTATTTGGTGTATTGCACATAAAAATTTTCCTGTTTATAAAGTGCTGGACTAAATTGCTCAAGTCACTGTTTACCTTGTTCATCAAGCAGAACTGTTGTTGAGCTATACTGATAGATGAGTAATCCATACATTAGATTAGTTGGCAAAAGGCAGCTTGCCACCCTGGTCATGTACAGTTTCAAAGGTTTCAACCCGTAACTGCTCTTGTGCATTATTAAAATATTGCTGGCGTAGCTGCTGTATTGCCTGGTCTTTCGCTGCCTCGCTCATCCCGCCTGTCTTAATATGATGGCGTGCGCTCAGATACTGGTTCACCCGGCTTTTCCAGTCGTCACGTTCAGTGTCCAGTCTTTCCAGACGTTGGGTTGCCTCTGGTCCCACCAGATTTAGCCGCATCTGGCGTATCTCATCATTTGAACCACCGCGTGCCTGAATATCTGCGGTAAGTTTTCTTAAATCTTCGAGTTTATTAAGCTGCTCAAGATTATCCTGCCAGTCTTGTGGAAGCTGTTTGAACAGTTCTTTAAGTTTCTGTGCTTTCTCACTTTCAGACAGATTTTTATCATCCAGAATGTCCATGCGGTCCAGTGTATATTGATGATAAATATTTTCGGTTCCAAACAGACCTTCTATTTCATAAGCCGAGAAAAACTGCTGACGCAGATTTTTCATCTTGTTAAAAATAGCGCGATAGTATTGTGTGCTGTCTCTGTCGGTACTTGAAGCCTGCAAGTCACCTAGAGCAATACGGTAGTCAATATAACGGTTCCACAGGCCCAGAATCTGTGACTGTGCGGGGTCTTTATGAACTGTCTGAATATAGGACTTAAAATCGAGCTTGATCTGCTCAATATTTTTCTCACCATATTGTGTAATAAAATATTCAAAACAGTTACGGGTCTGTTCATTAATGATGAGGCGATTAGAAGAATCTAGCCGGAGCTGGCAGTTTATTTCAGTATCCTTCTGGCTTGGACTCAGGTAGGGAATACCTGCTTTAACCTGCGCTTGAGTTAGTACGGTTTGTTGGGGTAACAGCCCAGAAGCCGCTGCTGGTCCAACCGGCTGTTTTATGGTTTTATCCTGAGGCATAAGCCAGAAAATCAGGCCTGCTACACAAATGATAACAATAGATAAAACCATCCATATTTTATATTTCTGCATTCCTATGCACCTGTAATGCCGTTCTATTTATTTTAATTTTTAGAATCGGGTTCAATATGCCATAAAATTTTCTGGAACCTATAGAAAAGTTGTAAAAGGTGGGAACAGATTGATAACATGACGGCACTTACTCTAATCTGATTTTTCTCATGAAACGATCCTCATCCAAGATTCAGCGCCGCCCGGTTAACGGGGTTTTTTTATTGAATAAACCGCTGGGGATCAGTTCAAATGCAGCACTGCAAAAAGTACGTTGGCTGTATCGTGCTGAAAAAGCCGGGCACACTGGTGCACTCGACCCTTTGGCTTCAGGCCTGTTACCCATTTGTCTGGGTGAAGCCACCAAATTTTCGCATTACCTGCTTGATTCAACCAAACGTTATCAGACCACTATACAGCTTGGGCACAGTACGACTACTGGTGATGTCGAAGGTGAAATACTTTTACAGGCCGAGATACCCGAACTGGACGAAGAGAGAATCCGGCAGGTACTGGCCCAGTTTAAGGGTAATATCGAGCAGGTGCCGCCGATGTATTCGGCTTTAAAAAAAGAGGGTCGTCCCTTATATGAGCTGGCACGTAAAGGTATTGAAATTGAACGTGAAGCACGGCCAGTGAGTATTTATGCGATTGAATTACTGTCATTTACGGCGCAGAGTATTACGCTGGATATAACCTGCTCTAAAGGAACTTATATTCGTGTACTAGGGGAAGATATTGCTCAGGCGCTCGGGAGTTATGGCCATCTGACTTATCTGCACCGTATAAAAACAGGGCCTTTCGACCTGATTCCCAGCTATACCATCGAATATTTGGAAAGTCTGAATGAAGCTGAACGTGAGGCACTATTATTACCAGTTTATGCGCCGGTTGACCATTTTCCTAAAATACAGGTACCAGAAGGACGAAGCGAGTATTTTAGCCGGGGTATGGAAAGTAATATCGAGCATATAGCAGAGACCCAAGTGCTGGTATTTGACGGTGAAAAATGTCTGGGTCTGGCAGAAATTACTGATAAGAAACGGCTAGTACCAAAAAGGGTGCTGAATCTCTGATTTACTGCAATATTAAACATCAAGGATAGATCTGGATATGGATATCGAAATTATTATCGGTCTGGTTTTTTTTGCGTTTTGTGCAGGCCTGATTGATGCTGCTGTTGGAGGCGGTGGCCTGATCCAGATTCCAGCACTGATGGGAACTTTCCCGCATTTGCCCCCAGCAACAATTTTCGGTACTAACAAGCTGGCGTCAATCGCAGGTACTGCTTCAGCTGCATTTTCCTACGCCAGACGGGTGCGTTTTGTCTGGAAGTTACTGGTGGTCATTGCCGGCTGCGCATTTGTCAGCAGTTTTATCGGGGCTGCCTGTGTATCGATGATTCCAGTTTCTGTATTACGTCCGCTGGTACTGCTTATGCTGATCATCATGGCGGTATATACTTTCATGAAAAAGCAGTTCGGCCAGGTGCATACTGAACGTCCGGTTAACTCCAGTTTCTTGTTAATAGCGGCACTCGGCAGTATTTTAATCGGATTCTATGATGGTATTTTTGGCCCTGGAACAGGTAGCTTCTTTATCTTCTTCTTCATCCGGTTTTTAAGCGTTGATTTTTTACATGCTTCTGCACTGTCTAAAATTGGTAATTTAATGACCAATCTGGCAGCTTTAAGTTTTTTTATTCCAACTGGTCATGTTCTGTTTGGTATTGGTTTAGGTATGGCACTGGCCAATATTTTCGGGTCTTTAATGGGGGTCCGGCTGGCTTTAAAGTATGGAAGTGGCCTTATCCGGATTTTATTTTTAATTCTGGTGAGTATCCTGATTATACGCCTGACCTATCAGATGGTAACAGCAGGCTTCATGTAAAATAAAAAAGCACAGCGAATACAAGCTGATACAAAAACACGGTTTTTTAAAGACAAAGTCAAGCCTGCAAAAAAGCTAATATAAACAAACATTAAAGATAAGACTTTAATAAAATTATATCCAACTGGAAATATTTTGTACGGGTTGCATCATCACCTTAGCCAATGAATATTTTAGAGAAAGGGGAGCAGTATGAATATATTTGAAGCATTGCGCGAGAGTCATGAACGCCAGCGCGATCTTGCTGACCAGCTTTTAAAAACCCATGGAGACTCTCCAGAGCGCCGTAGTGTATTTCAAGCACTTAAAAACGAGCTGTTCGCTCATGAAGTGGCTGAAGACCGCTTTTTTTATATTCCCTTAATGATGACTGATTCCGGTCTGGGTATTACTCGCCATGCTTTGGCTGAACATCATGAAATGGATGAAATGGTTGAAGAGCTCACCGAGCTGGATATGAGTAATACAGGCTGGCTGGCACTGGCAAAAAAACTGACTGAGACGGTTCATCACCATCTGACTGAAGAAGAACACCGTTTTTTTCAGCAGGCTGGCAAAATTCTGGATGAGCAGCAAAAAACTGTATTGGCCAAACAATATCTGAACGAATATGAACACTATAAGGAAATCAGTAAAACCATGCTGTAGTATCAGAAAAAGATGGCAAGAGCCATCTTTTTTGGTTTATTGGGCTTTTAGAAATCGGTGACCGGTTGGCGTGAGCGTTTGCTGGTTCCTACCGTTACACCAACTGAGGCAAGCATAATGCAGCCAAGCGCGACCCACTGCCAGGTATTAATCTGTTCTTTTAACAGGACCATGCCAGCCAGCGCAGCCAGTGCAGGCGAGAGACTGGAGAGGGTACCATAGCTAAGTTTACTCAGGCTTTTCAGTGCCAGCAGATCCAGTGCATAAGGTATAGCGGTAGCCAATAAGGCAACCATAAGTACTTTACCCCAATGCTGGGTTTGCACTAGTGCAGGAGCATCCTGATATAATCCGATAGGCAAGAGTGCCAGTGCTGAGATAATAATGGCAATCGTCAATGCATGCATTCCAATATTTTGCTGTACTACTTTTTGACCAAAATAAATATAAATTGCCCAGCAGAAGCCGGCCCCCAGTGCACAGGCAGCTCCAAATACTGAAAAATTCTCGGCATTGGCACTGCCCCAAGGCACCATCAGTACAATTCCAATAATAGCCAGTAATACCCAGATGTAGTCGCTACGGTATTTGACCGACAATAAAGCCAAGCCTAGCGGGCCTGCAAACTCCAGCCCAACTGCAATACCTTGAGGAAGTTTATCTAGTGACAGATAAAACAGAATATTCATCAGGCCAAGTGATGCGCTATAGCAGAGCAGATCACGCCACCGTAAATAAGGCAATCTTGAAATGATACGCCAGGAACGAAACATGAGAGTTACGAGTACAGCGGCAAAACACAGCCTTAAAATAGTTACAGTCAGCGGATCCAGAACTGAAAAAAGCTGTTTGGCAAAGGATGCACTGATCTGATAGGAAATCATGGATAAAACCATGAATAGCACAGCAAGCAAAGATGAGTTTGACATAGGCGCGCGTGATCAGAGCATTTACCCAGATCGTAAAGAAAGAGATAGCGTCTATTATAACCAAAGCCCGGATAAATAGAGCTGGGAAAAAATACCTAGTTTGAAGAGGCCGAGGAATTTTTAGCTTGGGCGCGCAGGCGCGCGCGTTGAGTTGTTACTGTACAGCCAATTGAAGCAGCAATAATAGTTACTAATGCGAGCCACTGGCTCCAGAGCAGCTGTTCATCCAGAAATAAAAAACCTGAAAATGCAGCAATCGCAGGTTCCAGACTCATTAAAGTACCAAAGCTAAGTGCAGTCAGATTACGTAGTGCAATCATTTCTAGAGAAAAAGGCAAGGCACTGGCCAGTATGGCAAGGACAATAAAAGAACCTATATGAGGTAATTCAAATGCGCTAAGAGTAGCGGGTGTAAACAATAAAGCGGCTGGAAGCAAACAGCATGTACCGACCATCATGCCTAGGCAGACAGTATGATTCCCTGAAATACCCGAAGGTTTTTGCCCTGCAATAATATAGACAGCCCAACAGGCGCCGGCTCCTAATGCATAAGCTACACCTAACAGATCAAGTGACTGCTGCGTTTCATCTAAGGGTAGAAGTAACAAAAGGCCTAATACCGCAAGGCCGATCCAGATAAAATCATAGCGCTGACGGGCAAAAAACAGAGCTACACTCAAAGGGCCAATAAACTCAAAAGCGACTGCAATTCCTAATGGTAACCGGGCTATAGATAAATAAAACAGCAAGTTCATGCCAGCTAGTGCCAGTCCATAACTCAAGATGGCTTTCCAGCGGATATTCCTGAGATTAATTTTCCAGATTTGAAACACTGCAGCGAGAATGAGTGCACTAAACATTAAACGCAGTGCTGCCACAGTAATGACCGGAAACTCACTGATCAGTACTTTGGCAAATGATCCGCTACCCTGTACTGAAAGCATCGCCAGTATAAGAAGCAACAGAGCTTGTAAATGCGGTGCCTGTTTTATATTAAGCATGAAAAAAAGACTGGAGTAATCAAAAGGATAATATCAGGTTCACTATAGGACTGGCACAAAGAAAAAGCCACAACCTCACGGTTGTGGCTTTGTCAGTATTTGTACGGATCAGAACAGTACACGAACGCGGATTGTGCCTTCTACTTGATGCAGAGTATCGAGTGCTTCTTGAGATGCGGAAGCATCTACATCCATCACCAGATAACCTACGTCACCTTTAGTCATTAATGACTGGCCCGAGATATTAATATTATGCTCGGCAAACAAAGTATTGATTTTTGACAGTACGCCAGGCACGTTTTTGTGAATGTGTAGCAGACGGTGTTTGCCTTCGGTCAGCGGTAAGGCAATTTCCGGGAAATTAACTGCAGAAAGTGTCATACCTTTATCAGAATAGGCCACAAATTTTTCAGCTACTTCCAAACCGATATTTGCCTGTGCTTCCATGGTAGAGCCACCAACATGTGGTGTCAGGATCACATTATCAAGACCACGCAGTGGAGAGACGAACTCTTCCCCATTTGCTTTTGGCTCTTTCGGGAATACGTCCACAGCAGCGCCAGCAATATGGCCAGATTTAATAGCATCGGCCAGATCTTCAATCACCACACAGGTGCCGCGTGCTGCATTTAAAAAGATTGAACCCGGCTTCATTTTTGCAAACTGTTCTTTTGTAAAGAAATTACGGGTAGATGGAACATCTGGTACATGTAGAGACACTACATCAGCAGTTGCAAGCAACTCATCTAAAGAGCCTATCTGACGGGCATTACCCATAGGCAGTTTAGTTACTACATCATAATAAATAACTTGCATGCCCAGGCTTTCAGCCAAGACAGACAGCTGTGAACCAATTGAGCCGTAACCCACAATACCTAAAGTTTTGCCACGTGTTTCAAATGAACCGTTGGCAGATTTATTCCAGCCACCACGATGACAGGAAGTAGATTTCTCAGGCACACCACGAAGTAGCAGAATGGTTTCTGCCAGTACCAGCTCTGCTACAGAACGGGTATTTGAATAAGGTGCATTAAATACCGGAATACCACGTTCCATTGCTGCTTTTAGGTCAACCTGGTTGGTACCGATACAAAAACAGCCAACCGCGATAAGCTTGTTGGCTGCTTCGAAAATCTCTTCGGTCAACTGCGTGCGAGAACGTATACCGATGAAGTGGGCATCTCTGATCGCTTCCTTGAGCGCTTCGCCTTCAAGCGCAGTCTTGCGATAGTCAATGTTGGTATAACCTGCAGCATTTAAAGTGTCGATCGCGTTTTGGTGAACGCCTTCTAGCAACAAGAAACGAATTTTATCTTTAGGAAGTGAAAGGTGTTGGCTCATTACCGCTCCGCTACAAAGGCCAAATTTAGTGGCAGTATGATAACATATTGGTCGCCCTATAGACATTTGCTTTATGACTGCCTCAGTGGATATTTTCCTGCTTTATGGTCGCTAGGCTGGTTTTATAAAACGCCAGCATGCCAAACATAACCTGAAAACCTGCTGTACTTATATAAATGGTGTTGTGACAGTATATTTTTAGCATGCTTTATCCCGGCCTGACTTAGGGGTAAAATGTAAGCGCTTTTAATACCGGAATGAAAAAATTTCACGGTTTTTTCATCTTGTCCAAAGCAGTGCTTCTATTTCATGATCAGATTGTTGTTCTTTAAATTTTATTGAAAATGAAGCTTCTATAGTGCCGCACTTCTAATCTATTTCTTGCTAGGTCCGCAAAACGATGAATGCTCCAGTTACTTTAGCACCTGAATTATTGACCCAACTTTCTGCAATTGTTGGGGAAAACCGTATTAAAACCGATGCTGCCAGTCTGGATGCCTGGGGCAGGGACTATACCAAGCATTTTGAACCTAACCCGTCAGTCATCGTTTTTCCATCCAGTACAGAGCAGGTTCAGCAAGTCGTCAAGCTGGCCAATCAGTTTAATATTGCGATTACCCCTTCAGGGGGGCGTACCGGGCTCTCTGCTGGAGCAGTAGCAGCCAATGGTGAAATCGTGGTGAGCTTGGATAAAATGAACCAGGTACTGGAATTTTTTCCGGCAGACCGGATGGTACGGGTACAGGCGGGTATTGTAACCGAGCAGTTGCAGTCTTATGCAGAAGAACAGGGGATGTACTATCCGGTTGATTTTGCTTCTTCAGGTTCATCTCAAATTGGCGGCAATATCGGTACCAATGCAGGCGGTATTAAGGTTATTAAATATGGCATGACTCGTAACTGGGTGTTGGGCCTGACTGTAGTAACTGGTAAAGGTGATATTTTACGCCTGAACAAAGGTA
Organism: Acinetobacter sp. UNC436CL71CviS28; assembly: GCF_000620525.1. Lineage (NCBI taxonomy): Bacteria > Pseudomonadati > Pseudomonadota > Gammaproteobacteria > Moraxellales > Moraxellaceae > Acinetobacter > Acinetobacter sp. UNC436CL71CviS28. Next base: position 101,844 of record NZ_JIBB01000001.1, on the reverse strand, counting down.
TGATTAAAAATGCAACCGGGTATGCCTTGCAACATCTGTTTATTGGTGGAGAAGGTACATTGGGGCTGGTAACTGAAGCTGAAATCAAGCTGGAACGTCAGCCACAAGACTTACAGGTCATGGTACTGGGTGTGCCAGATTTTGATGCGATCATGCCTATTCTGCATGCGTTCCAGAGCAAGATCGATCTGACAGCATTTGAGTTCTTTGGTGAACTGGCAATGCAGAAAGTGCTAGCCCATGGTCGTGTACAGCGTCCATTTGAAAGCCAGTGCCCATTTTATGTTCTGCTTGAGTTTGAAGCACCTTATGAGCCAATCATGGATAAGGCAATGGAAATCTTTGAACATTGCATGGAGCACGGCTGGGTACTTGATGGTGTGATGAGTCAGACTCTGGACCAGGCACAAAATCTATGGCGTCTGCGTGAAGATATTTCCGAGTCAATTGCCCCATTTACTCCCTATAAAAATGATATTTCAGTATTGATCACGCATGTACCGGCGTTTATTAAGGAAATTGATGCAATTGTTCAGGCCAATTATCCAGATTTTGAAATCTGCTGGTTTGGGCATATTGGCGATGGCAATCTGCACCTGAATATTTTAAAACCTGAAAATCTGAGTAAAGACGAGTTCTTTGCTAAATGCCAAGTCGTTAACAAATATGTATTTGAGACCGTAAAAAAATATGATGGTTCAATTTCTGCCGAGCATGGGGTTGGAATGACCAAAAAGCCTTATCTCGACTATAGCCGTTCTGCTGAAGAGATTGAATATATGAAGGCCCTTAAAAAAGTATTTGATCCGAATGGTATTATGAATCCGGGCAAACTGTTTGATCTTTAAGACTACATAGCTTTAATAGTGTAAACAAAAAAAGCGTAGCACAATGGCTACGCTTTTTTTGCTGAAGGGGAACATGCAATGTTAAGAGTTTTTATTTTATCTTCGCTGTTACTGGGCGTGATGAGTGGCTGCGCTACAACCAGCAAGCTCATGAACTTTAAGTCTGATACACCTATACAGCAAGTTTTACAGGAGCGTCCCGAGCTGCTCAAAGATCTTGCTACAGTAGAAATACGCCAGTTTTTTAATAATATTGAGCGTCCGACAGCAGCTCAGGTAAAGGTTACTGAAACCGGCTTAAAAGATGATTCGGTCCGTTCAGTTCGCACTATTTATAGTTTCAAACATATTGAAAATAACTGGGAACTGGTAAATACCCAACGTTCATACCAATGCATGCGTGGTAAAAATACCAAGTCTTTTCAGGCTGCTCAGTGTCCCTGAAAATATATAACTGATCTATAGAGATAATTCGGCTAAAGGTGGATCCGCTCGATATAGCCTTATTTTCTGGAATGGGTGGATCACTGTAAAAAATATAATTATTTATTTTTCTTAAAAGAAGACTGCTACACATAAATTTTGCGGCTGTAAAATTCACAGTATTTAAGATTATTCTCTGTTAGACTATACTGACTTGACCAAGTGGGTGTACTTGGTGAAGTCATAAAATCTCACATCATTATTTTTATCTTGCTAGACACTTTGTGAATACAGTGTTCTAAGTCGCTGCTCTCAAGCGCATTTTCTAAAACTTAATTTTTAAATACTCAGTGCTTGTCATTGGGCTGACGTTTATCTCCCTAAAAATGATACTCAGCCTTACAAGCCGATAAAGATATGTAGATAACAATGCAAAATATTCAAACCACCACATTGAGCCGCGCTACGCTCATGTTCCCATTGGCTTTGGTCCTGTTCGAATTTTCAGTGTATATCGGCAATGATCTGGTCCAGCCGGCAATGCTTGCTATTACTAGAGACTTCGGAGTCAGCAGTAGCTGGGCACCTTCTTCAATGTCATTTTATCTATTGGGTGGCGCCTGTGTTGCATGGCTTTTAGGACCACTTTCAGACCGTCTTGGCCGCAAAAAAGTTCTGCTCTCTGGAGTATTATTCTTTGTAGTGTGCTGCCTGCTGATTTTATTGACGCAACGTATTGAAACTTTCCTGGCCCTGCGTTTTTTACAGGGCATTGGCCTGACGGTAATTACCGCAGTAGGCTATGCTGCCATTCAGGAAACTTTTGAAGAGCGTGACGCGATTAAGGTCATGGCACTCATGGCCAATATCTCCTTGCTGGCACCTTTGCTTGGCCCTATTTTGGGTGCTTTTTTAATTGACCATGTTTCTTGGCACTGGGGTTTTATCGGTATTGCCTTGCTGGCATTTTTAAGCTGGTTTGGTCTGAAAGCTAAAATGCCGGAGTATAAGCAGAGTATTCCTAAACAGCCGATCAGCTATATTCTTTATGATTTCAAAAAGGTTTATCAGGATAAGCATTTTTTAGGCTTAACATTCGCTTTACCGATGGTCAGCATGCCGCTGATGTTATGGATTGCACTCTCTCCAGTCATGCTGGTCGAAGAACTCGGACTCAGCAGTCTGCAATATGGCATGGCACAGTTTCCGGTACTTGGCGGTCTGATCCTGGGCAATATTGTACTGATTAAAGTGATCGACAAGCTGGCATTAGGAAAAACAGTACTTATAGGCCTGCCTATTATGCTATTCGGTACTTTTATCCTGCTTCTGGGCGTGATCTGGCCAGCATATTTTTTGTGGAGTCTGATCATTGGAATGACCTTGATCAGCTTTGGAGAGGGACTGAGCTTTTCTGTTCTTTACCGGTTTGCCCTGATGTCATCACAGGTTTCTAAGGGAACAGTTGCAGCCGCAGTATCAATGCTATTGATGTTCAGCTTCTTCATTATTATTGAGCTGGTTCGTATGCTTTACGAGCAGTTTCATTTATTGGGATACAGTCTGGCATGTCTTGTACTGATTGCGCTCTGGTTTACATTTCCACGGATGCTTTTAAATAAAGTAATGCAGCGGCGTCAGCAGCAGGATCTGAATTAAATACCCATTAAGTAGGCAATAAAAAATATGGACATCTGTTGAGATGTCCACATTTTTTTTATAGGAGCTATATTCTATTTAATTACACCACAGGCAATACGCTCACCACCACCACCAAGCGGTTTAGGGTGATCTGAATAGTTATCACCACCTGCATGTACCATGACCGAAAGTCCTTGGATCTGGCTCAAGGTCAGACGCGGTGCTAGCAAGGTCTGATTAGCTTTCCCGTTGGAATCTACCGTAACAGTGGGCAGGTCCCCCAGATGACCAGTGGTTGGAGTACCATGACCTGTACCTGTCGGGTTAAAATGTCCACCAGCAGCCTGGGCGGCAGTCATTTTTCCGTCTTTCATCGCTGGTTCGCATGAGCCACGTTCATGGATATGGAAGCCATGCTGACCTGAAGGCAGACTAGACAGATTGGTCATGACTATAAGCCCCTGCGGACTGTCATGAAAGGTAACTGTACCGATTTTACTACCCACACCTTCAGGTGAAACAGCATGTACAGTAACGGTCTGCTGTTTGGCTGAATTGTGATGATCCATGGTAGTACAACCTACCGATACCGCCGCAGTCAGTGCACAAAGCGCGCTAACTTTAAATAGGGAGGGAAACATACAGTGCATCCTGATTGTGACTATTGTGCAGTCCAATTCAAGCAAAGCACTATTCAATACACAATCAGCATTAAGTATGGTCTTGTATAAGTTTATTAACTTTAATCATTTATGGTGATTTCGGCGGCTCTTCATCATTTAAGATTTCATAGGCCAAAGAAGCATCCGGCACAGGTTCGGGTTCAGTGGTTTCATGCAGCCATTCACGCCAGATTGCCAGTATTACGGCTAAGATTACCGGACCAATGAATAGACCAACCAGGCCAAAACTGGCGACTCCACCTAGAACCCCAAACATGATAAGCAGGAAAGGGATTTGAGTCGCACCAGAGATTACCAGTGGTCGAATAACATTATCTGATGTACTGACAATACAGACACCCCATGCAAATACACCAATGGCTTCTACCGTCTGTCCCTGTGAAAATAGCCAGAGAGCAACCGAGCCATAGGCGACCGGGGTACCAAATGGAATTAATGCCAGTAAGAAAGTTGCAATAGTCAGGACCATTGGATTAGGCACCCCCGCTACTACATAACTTAAGCCAGCCAGGATTGCCTGAGCAATTGCAGTTAGACCCACACCATAAACTACGGCACGGGTAGTTTCTGAAATAGTGTCCATATAATGATGGATACGTGGCCCAATTACTTTTTCCATGGCTGTACTGACCTGTCTTAAAATAGTCTGTCCGTCACGGTAAAAAAAGAATAAGGACATGATCGCAAAACAGAGTTTAATAATATTTTTGCTAATTTCATTCAGGACGAAACGGCCATAACCTAAATGACCTTGGATCCAGGCAGCTACATTTTGGGTAATGGACTGCGGGTCAGTATTTAGCTCTTTTAAGGTCCGGGTAACTTCTTTACCAATGATAGGTAACTCGCGGATAAAATCAGGTACAGAAACATGACCGGAAAAAATCTGGCGTTGCAGCTCGTAATACAGGTTACGGCCTTCATGCTGCAAAATGAAAATAGCAAAGGTCAGGGGAATACCAATGACCAGAATAATCAGAACAATCATGACAGACGCACTGATACTTGAACGCTGCCCGCACATCCGCTGGATAGACAGATAAAGTGGCCAGGTCATATAGGCGATAATTGCTGCCCAAAGGACCGGTACAATAAAGTATTTGAGCACATGGAAGCCCAAAAATACCAATATAAAAAACAGTCCAAATAACAAAACCCGCTGTAGGGTTGGAGCATATTGTTGCACTGATTTCTCTGATCTTTGATAGCCGATTAATCATATTAACCGAAAATACTCACCGGGGAAATGAATGCCGGGTGTAGGTCCGTGAATAAATTACACGATATAAAAAGAACGGATAGCAGCTCAAAAATCAGAACCACTCGGTTGGATCTTCAATAATGCTATCCAGAACCGGTTGCCACTGAGCTTGTAAAACCAGCAGATTTTTCTGATATTTATCAAATATAGCCAACCCCTGCATGGCCTGTTTGGCATAAGCTGAACGTTCTGCAATCCAGGCTACAGGTTCCTGTCCAACTTTTTGAAAAAAGCTTTGCATATCCTGCTGATTACTTTTTGGTGACTTGATCCGGTTTGCCAGCAGCAGAATTTTTACCTTGCCTTTTTGTATCCGCCTGATCTCTTGGAGATGTTTTAAAAAACGCCGGGTACTGTCAATATCAAAAAAAGAAGGTTGAAGCGGAACAATAATATGCTGGCTTTCACGGATCAGCTGTTCAGCATGCTCTCCACGTAATGCACCGGGCGCATCAATAATTAAATAGTCCAGGTCTGCGGGAGCTTCACCGATCTGTTTTTCTTTTCGCCAGTCTAGAGCAATAATTGGCGTGGCTGTTTCAGGTCGTAGCTTTAGCCATTGTAAGGCTGACTTCTGGTAATCTGCATCTGCCAGCCCGACCCGATAACCTTTTTGGGAGAGTGCCGTGGCTAAAGTGATTGCTGCAATGGTTTTTCCACAGCCCCCTTTCTGGTTGGCAATCAATATTGTTTTCATTCACTTTAGTACAATGATCTATCTCTACCCTAGCTTAGCAGCTTTTTATGTGAGAAATGTGACACATGACAAAAGTTGTAAGACTCTATACATTACTATGCACATGAAATATGAGGAATATATATGTCAATCTGGATGGCCATGCTGATTGGTGCCTGCATCGGTGTGGTACTTGCCACTTTCATTTTGTCAAATACACGTAATGGACGAATCAAGGCAGAATATGAACAGTATATTGCCGAGCTAGAACGTGAACACCAGCAGGCACTGACTCATGCACAAAAGCGCAGTGTAAACACTAGCCGTGCAGTCCTCAAGGGCAAAATGGCCGAACAGCTGGCTCCAATCCTGCCTGAGTTCCAGTATTTGCCGAGCGATGCCAAATTTTTAGGGGACCCAGTGGATTATGTAGTATTTGATGGCTATACCGACTTTCGTGATGGCGAAGGCCGAGCAGATGAAATTGAAGTAGTGCTGATTGATATTAAAAGTGGAAATGCACGCTTAACCAAAGGCCAGCAGGCAATTGCTCAGGCAATCCGTGACGGGCGGGTACGTTTTGAGACCGTGCGTATTGATTTTGATGAAGTATAGCGCTTAGACCCGCGTTTAAATAAATAGAGTCAAGACAAAATCAAACCTAAACCATGCTGATTGTTACTAAAATTTGATACTATTTTCATATTTTCTTCTTCTAATATAGAGTTAAGAAACACGCTGATTACAGGGGGAAATTGATGTCAAAACGCTTAATATGTAGTGTATTACTGGGCTTATGGGTAGGACAGGCCAGTGCATCGACCTCTGCTGAATATAATATTGCTAAAGGATTGGCACCTGCTGTAAAAGATCAGTCTATTGCAGTACTTAAACCTTTCGCTGGTGATTTCCGTATATTAGGTTCAAAAATCTATACTCATGATGAACAAGCCAAATTTTCCCCCATTGATTATGCAGTCAGTTGGGGAATGTTTGCCGAGCCGGAAATTGCCCGGCGTATCAGTGTGAACCAATATGACCGTTTCCTGAACTGGAAAATAGACAAGCTTCCAGTACCACCGAAACAGGCCATGCAAATGGTATCAAATATGCATATTATTCCAGCCAATCCTAAAATTGCCCAAGAAATTAAGAAAGTGAAACGGGGTGATCTGGTCCGTTTACATGGCGAGTTGGTTGAAGTGAAGGATAAAGATTTGGTCTGGACCTCATCACTTACTCCAACTGATTTGGGAGAAGGGGCTTGTGAATTATTTCGAGTAAACTCGATTCAATGGATCGAGAAAGTCAGAAGTTAAATTTAAAGTTGTTACGAAATTAAATAAAGGAAGTTTAATCCAGGCAACATATACCCGACTTCAGAATAATGCAGTCGGATATATGTTTTCGGGTTTCAGAGGTATAATTACCAAGAATTATATATTTTAGCTCTGCCTTTTTTTACTGCTGTTTTGTAGGTTCAGAAAATGGTGGCTGTGATTGTTTGCTGGCAGTTTGCTGCTGGTTTTTCCAGTGCTTCAATTGCTCTTGCGCATGTAAATAATCGCCTAAGCCCTGTACCTGATTGTTATTACCTTTTTGTTCAGGTTGCTGTTCAAGTAATTTAGCCTGATTATCCCAGTATTCTGCATGTAATCCCTGAATATAGCGACCCTGCTCAGTTTTTAAGTCCAGTTCACGCAACATATTACGTGCTGACTGAATATGCTCGCGTTTGCGCTGCTGCTCAAATTCTTCAGTGAGCGAGCCTTCCTGACGCATTTTACCAAGTTCTTCCTCCAGTTCGTCACTCATGGCTAAAAAACGGCTTTCATAGTCTTCCAGTAGCTGAATATCGTGAGCATCATTCGGAGTAGCCGGAAATTGTTTAACTGGAGGCGTTTCCAGCTGTTTCATGACTTCTGCATCTTCCTGCTGTTGCTGCGAAAGATCACCAGTTTCCGGGTTTTCCTTTTGGCAGCCGCCCAGTAGCAGGCCTGAACAGAACATCAGAGGTAAAGCGAGACGGGCTGTTTTATTCATATGTACTCCCTCATTTTAAACATGATTTTTTCAGTTATTTATAACTGACTTTTTTAAAGCTATAAGCATAAGTTACATATGGAAATTCAATTTCATCATGAGGTTGCTTGTTAGTATAGTGCCGGACGGTTTCTTCAAACTGCTGTTTCAGGGCCTGCTGTTGAGACTCTGACATGGCTGCAATAAAGCTGGTCGACAGTAAACGTTTGGATACCACCTGTTCTACCGTACCTTTTTGTACTTGTGATAAAACCTTGACCTTTTCCAGCTGAAACAGAAACTGATTGTCAAAAACTTCTTTCCAGTGACCACTATGATAGCGTGGAGTAGTTCCTTCAAATGGTGCAATCAGCTCAGCCAAGGCACGCACCCATTCAATTTCAATATCACGCTGGTTCCAGACCAGTCCCAGATAACCTGCCGGTTTAAGCACCTCATAAATTTCATTCAGGCTCTGAATATCAGCAAACCAGTGAAAAGATTGTGCACAAAGTACGGCATCCTGACTCTCATTCCCTAAAGGTAAATGCTGTGCGGTGCCCGGTAATGCGACAACACCCGGATAACGTTTTTCCAGTTCTGCGAGCATTTCTGCAACAGGTTCAACCGCAGTAATATGAGAAGTTAAAGCTTGTAAATATGGTAAAAATTTGCCTGTACCTGTGCCCAGATCGACAACATACGACGATTGACTTAAATTCAGGTCATTCCTTAGCCAATCAATTACCTGTTTAGGATAGCTGGGCCGTACCTCCTGATAAAGTCGGGCAGCCTGACTAAAGCCTTTTTGTGCGGCAGGATGTATTGAATGTGTCATATTTTGCGCTTTTTAATTTGAGTGACCTCGATAAAATAAGATACTGAGCAAATTGGCTCAGGCAAAGGCCTTATTGTTTTCATTTTTATAGGAGAAGTGTAGGCGCTACGGTGCCTCATAGGCGAATGGATAAGCAGATAGTTTTTGAAGACGACGATATCCGGGTAATTTTTTTAAAAGGACATTCTCGTGAACTGGTTTTTTCCTTTGGTGATTTAATTACCAAAGCTAATGGTATGTCAATTAATGCCGAGAAATCTCTTTCTAAATATGACTACAACGTTATTGGGGTCATGCCCAAGCGGAAATCATGGTTTCCGGCAGCCAGTATGCAGGCCATGCTGGAACAGATACAGCCTATTTTAGCGCAGTTCGACTATGTAGTTGGATATGGGGGCTCAATGGGTGGTTATGCTGCGATAAAATATTCTCGCTTGCTTGGCATGAACCGGGTCATTGCTTTTGTTCCGCAATACTCCATTAATCCAGATGAAGTCAATGACCGCCGTTATAGCGAGTTCTTTGATGCTGACCTGAATGCCAACATGCGGATTGAACGCTCTGATATTGCCCCAGATAGTGAGTATATTCTGGTTTATGACCCGTATTTTGAAGCTGATCATGAGCATTATTCAAAAATTCAGCCCCTAATTCAGCAACTGTATACTATTCATTTACCGTTTACCGGCCATGATGCCTTGGCTGTACTGGCCAGCTCGACCCTGCTAAATGACTTTATCTCACATGAATGGGACCAGCAATATTTTTATAAACAGGTGCGTGAGGTTAAAAAGAACAGTAAATTCTATTACCGTAATGTTATTGCCAGGTTCCTGCCAAAACACAGCGCCAAACTTGGAAAAATCCTGAAAAATGGTGAATTCCAGCTCGACGGGCAATATCTGGATGCTCAATTAAAGCAGCTGATTACCCGAACCTTGCTGACCAACAAGCAGGTAAATGAGCAGGACCTGTTGAAGCTGGGTATTAAAGTCAACATGCCCCATGATCAGGAGCAGCGCAGCCTGTTGCAGGACTGCCATCAGGCCTATCTGGTATTTAATTTAATTACACAGAAGCTGGAAAGCTATAGTCAGGATGCAATTAGTCTCAATAACAAGTATCTGATCTCTCTACAGGCGAAAGAAACTGGTCTGCTCAGTGTTGATCTGAACAATGAGCGCTATATGGTGGTAATGAATGACCGCCGTATTATGCGGCTGGTAAAAGAGCAAGATGCACTTTCTCCAGACATGAGTCCGATTGTTCTAAAAAAATATCCGGATTTTTATGTACTCAGTTATAAAAACCTGAACCTGAGCTGTGATGAATATGGCAATTGCCATTTTTCTGTAGAACACGTTCAAAATACAGAGAAATTTGTGGTGATCTAAAGGCCAGCTTAATCTGTTAGCCGGGCTAAGCCTTCATGGTTTAGCCCGGCTTTTTTAGGTCTGTAAATAGCTGGAATTTAAATATGAAAGTTACCTGATCTTACAAACTTGCTTTATTCTGTATGTGGGCTATAGTCGGGATTCAGTAATAGGTTTTTTGTAAATACCTAAATTTAAAGAAAAAAGATAAGGAGTGTAGATGTGAATGTTTATCCATCTTTGCTGTTTAGCTTAATATTTTTATTCCCTGGCTTCGCTCATGCGGGTGCAGTACATACACCGCATCTGGTTTTTGGTCTGGGAGTCATGGTAGTGCTGACTTTCGCGCTGTATGTCTTAAAAGAGGCCTGGCAATTTTATAAAAGCCATCAGCACAAACCAGTGATTAAAAAACGCAAATTGCTGTCACCTGAAATTTAACACTAAAACTGTAGGCTAAGGATCATCTCTTGCACTGCTCTGGAATAAACATGGACGAGCTGTTTAAATAGAGTAGAGTCGCAGGAGATGAATCCAATGAAAGCCGTATTTCTAGACTTTAATTCACTGAACCAAAATGATCTGGAGATCAGCCATCTTCAACAGCAGTTTGACCAGCTGACTTTACATGAAGTTACTGCACCAGATGAAATTCTGGAGCGTGTACAGAATGCCGATGTCATTATTACCAATAAAGTCAGAGTAAATGCCGAACTGATTCGTCAGCTTCCCAAGTTAAAACTGATTCTGATTTCTGCTACCGGCACCAATAATGTAGATCTGAGCGCAGCCCGTGAGCATAACATCGTGGTCTGTAACTGTCAGGGCTATGGCACACCGGCTGTTGCCCAGCATACCTTATTGCTTATGCTGAGTCTGGCGACGTCTTTTTTAAAATATGACCATGCGGTGCGGACTGGTGTATGGAACAAGACCAAGCAGTTCTGTCTACTCGACTTCCCGATTGTTGAACTGGCTGGAAAGACTTTAGGAATTGTAGGGTATGGCGAACTTGGACAGGCTGTAGCCCGGCTGGCAGAGGCATTTGGCATGCAGGTCAAGATTGCCTCTTTACCGTGCCGTCCGGGGGGGACTGACCGGATTCCATTAAAGGAGCTGCTGCCGCAAGTTGATTTTCTGAGTCTGCATTGTCCTTTAACCGAACAGACCCAAAACCTGATTGGAGCAGCAGAGCTGCAACAGATGAAACCTACCGCCTTTCTCATTAACTGTGCACGTGGTGGACTGGTGAATGAGACAGCATTGGCCCAAGCCTTAAAAAATGGTGAAATCGCCGGAGCTGCCAGCGATGTACTCACCGTTGAGCCACCTAAACAGGGTAATATTTTACTGAATGAGGATATTCCAAATCTGATTATTACACCGCATTCTGCTTGGGGAAGTGTTCAGGCGCGACAGCGTATGCTAGAGCAGCTTGCTGAAAATACTGAAGCCTTTAAACGAGGCCAGCCTATCCGGCAGGTCAATTAGTAAAGAGTTTTAACCAGCCAGCCCATTCCAAAGCATGGGCGTTGCATAATCCTAATCTCTTAATATTTTGCTCAAATATTGTGTAAGCCTGTTAAGCATTTAAAGAAACGTGTTAGCTCAATATATTTATTTAACCCCACGCAAGTTTAAAGTTCTGTGATTGCATAGCTTGTAGCACCTGAATGGGGTTGTAAGGGCGCTGTAGTTTGGGTAGCTGTCGATGACTGGCTTAGAGGTTGCTGAATAATAGGCGCCGGTTGTTGCGGTGTACCACCCCATGCTTCTCGAGAGCTCTGGATTCTCTGGTTAGCTTGTTGAGCTGCCTGCTGTGTTCCCTGATCCACCTTTTGAATAGTATCTGAGGCAACAGATTTGGTGTTGTTCCAGGCGCGGTCGACATCTGGTTTAATTCTGGCGATACTTTTTTCAGTCACCTTTCCCACTTTCTCCGCAGTATTGATTACGCCTTCTTGTGCTTTATAGGCAAATACATGCAGCAGATTTGGGTTCTCACCATAAGGTGTGACCGGTTTAGTAATCTGTGAAGAGGTCTGAGTAGAATTCGCCTGGGCGAGGAGTGGTACAGCGCCCATAAGAGCGATGAGCAAAAGTATTGGAGTTTTAATATTCATTAAGAATCGACCTCGAATTTGTTAAAGAGCGGTCTGAATGTTTTAGTGTAGCGGATGATGTTTTAAAAACAATGAATATCCTGTGAAGAATCGCTAAAGAAGAATATTGCAGTATCTTATAATTATTTTAATTTAAAAAAGATATAGAGGGTTATACAGCGATTTATGCAGCAACTTCATAGAGGACGCCCTATCTTTTATAAAACAGGGCGAGTTTGCTAGTTACATTGATCTAGCGCTTCTTTGGCAAAATGATCGCGCAGGGTAACAAAGTTCTTTTGAACATTCGCATCATGCAGGTTAAATTTTTCTGCTTTGCTGGTGCCATCACGCTGGAATGTGGCCGAACCGGCATTCATTAATCCCATACCTTTAAATGACCACTGCTCCACAACACGGTTTTCACCAATATCACCTGTAAATTCAATCACGCATTTATCAAGGAATTTGGTCAGTTTTGCCTTATTGTTGGTAGTTGCAGGAACAACTTCAAGATTTTGTACTTCCTGTAAGACGCCAAGATCAAGCTGAGGAATTTTTGGGGCTGAGCTACAGGCTGTAACTGCGATACTCGCAAGACCCGCCAACATGAGTGTTTTAAATGTCATATGATTCTTTCTTGTAGAGTGTTGTTAGGTTGAGTATATGAAATATATAGGGATATGCCTATAGTATTTGTCTGGTTTAGCTTAAAAGCGAGTTTTTGAAATTTTATTATTTTCATCTTTGGAATTTTTCTGAAATATGAAAATGAGCACTTAAAGTATATTTCTTAATTATAGAAATTGGATAAAGAGCATAGCGAATGAATAATATCGATGAATTAAAATTTCATAAACAATTTAATACGTATGTAAAGTATACAAGTTTAGCAATCAAAATTTCAAAAAGTGTAGCTGGAAGATTCGTAGATTATAGAAAAGGATGGGCCTCTATCCTTTTTACAAAAATTTGTGTTATTTCGATCTCTTTAAAAAAATTAGCAGATTTGGATACTGGTAAGAAATATAATTCACATTGGGATTTTAATTCAGCATTTACTTTAGCTAGAAATTTAATGGAGTGCTATCAAACATTTTTTTATCTTTGTATTGATAAAATCTCAGAAGATGAAGCATTAGCTAGAAAAAATCTTTTTAATTATCATGATTTTATATCTAGAGAAAAATTATTTAAAGAAATTGGTAAAGAAGAACCGGATAAAGACTTAAAAGACCAATTGATTAAAGAATTAACTAGTACTAAATATTTTCAAAACTTAGAAGAGAAACAACAACGGCATTTTTTAAAGGGGGCTACTGCTTTTTTTCTCAGTCGAGAAGAAATTGAACACAAAATCGGAAATTCAAAATCAGCATTTAAAGTAAATTACCAACTATTATCTACTTATACCCATAGTTTTCCAATGGGGTTCTATAAAATGTTTGAACCAGACCGAGGAACTGGAGTAAAGACACCAATAGAGGAGATATATTCTGCATATGCTTTAGGTTTAGCTGAAGGATATTTGAAATTAGCTATTAATAATATGTTAGAAATTTTCCCTGATTTATATGATAAATTAAACAAGCAAGATAAAGATCTTCTCGAAATAAAAAACCCGCTCTAAAGCGGGTTTTTTAATAAATCACAACTTAGTGCTGCAACACCGAAATATCAGCAACTTTGGTAAACAAATCACGAAGCTGAGCCAGCATACGTAAACGGTTTGCTTTCAGGTCAGTATCATCTGCCATCACCATTACGCCGTCAAAGAACGCGTCCACTGGCACACGAAGAGCAGCAAGTGCAGACAACGCAGCAGTGTAGTCTTTAGCAGAAAATAATGGCTCAACCACAGGCGTAATTTTCGCAAGTTCAGCAAATAATGCTTTTTCAGCATCTTCAACCAGGTTCGCTTCAACCACTGAACCTTCAGGTGCAGCTTCTTTCGCCAGAATATTTGCAACACGCTTGTTTGCAGCAGCCAATGCAGCAGCTTCAGGCAGATTGCGGAAATGGTTAACGGCATTAACACGTTTGTCAAAGTCAAGCGGAGAAGCAGGTGACATCGCCTGGACTGCCTGAATGACATCTACCTGAACACCTTGGTCTTCATATTTGGCCCGGTAACGGCCTTCAAGGAAGGCAACTGCATCACTACGGGTTTTATTCGGATCAGTAATCAGCGCGCCATAGGCATGCAGGGCAGAGTTCACCAGTGCTTCAATCGTTACATCGAGATTATTTTCAATAATCAGACGCAAGATACCAATTGCCGAACGGCGAAGTGCAAACGGGTCCTTTGAACCTGTAGGAGCCTGCCCAATCCCAAAAATACCTACCAGCGTATCCAGACGGTCGGACAGTGCAATCGTAGTGCCTGTTTTGGTTTTTGGTAAAACATCACCTGCAAATTTTGGCAGATACTGCTCGCCAAGCGCTTCAGCGACTTCATCGTTTTCACCCTCAAGTCGGGCATAGTATGTCCCTGCAATCCCTTGAAGCTCAGGGAATTCACCTACCAGCTCGGAAGTCAGGTCGCATTTAGACAGCATGGCGGCTCTTTCAGCGTCAGCAACCTGTGCACCTGTAAACTTGGTCAGTTCCACAGCCAGCATTGCGATACGTACAGTCTTGTCCCATAAGGTGCCAAGCTGTGCCTGAAATACCATGTTAGCCAGTTTTTCTGAACGTGAAGCCAGCGGCTGTTTCTGATCCTGCAAAAAGAAGAACTCAGCATCTGAAAGACGTGGACGAACAACTTTTTCATTACCTTCAATAATCTGCTTCGGGTCTTTTGACTCAATATTCGATACGGTAATAAAATAAGGCTGAAGCTTGTGGTCGCTGTTGACCAGACAGAAGTATTTCTGGTTATCCTGCATGGTCGTGATCAGTGCTTCTTGTGGAACGGCAAGAAAACGCTCTTCAAAGCTGGCACGCAGAGCCACCGGCCATTCTACCAGTGCAGTTACTTCATCACGCAAGTCAGCCGGTACAATGGCAATTGCATTGACTTCATCAGCGAGAGCTTTTACCTGCTGGTCAATAATGGCTTGACGTTCTTCAAATGAAGCTACGACTTTAGCTGCACGCAGTGCATCCAGGTAGGCATCAGCATTTGCAAGTGTAATTGCGTCTGGTGCATGGAACCGGTGACCATAGGTTACATTAGCGGCTGTATGGTCCTGAATAGTAGCATCAATGACCTGATCATCTTTTAGTAATACTACCCATTTGACTGGCCGTACAAATTCAGTACGGCTGGCTGCTGAGCGCATACGTTTTGCCACAGGCAGATGATCTAAAGCAGTTTGCAGGATTTGTGGCAGTAATACATCCAGACTCTGACCTTTTACATCTTTTAAGTAGCAGACCTTTTCAACTTTACCTGCCTGGAATGTTGATACTTGATCAATACTGATACCCTGACCACGCATAAAGCCTTCTAAAGCTTTGGTTGGTTTGCCTTCAGCGTCATAAGCCGCTTGAACCGCAGGACCATCAAAACGCTTCTGTGTATCTGCTTGTGCACCATCGACATTCACAATTTTAAGGGCTAAACGACGTGGGGCAGCATAAGCTTCGATTGAATCAAAGGCTAGACCAGCATCTTTTAAACCTTTCACTGTTTCTGCCCGTAAGGCATCTCGTAGGGTCTTCAGGCTTTTTGGAGGAAGTTCTTCACAGCCAAGTTCAAATAAAACTGTATGTTTAGACATTATTTGTTCTCCGCTGATTTTTCTGCCTGAGCAGCATCATTTTCCGCTTGAGCTTTAAGCTGGGCCAAGACTTCATCACGCAGATGAGGCTCGGCCATCGGGAAGCCTAGTTTGGCACGGGCCTGTACATAACTCTGTGCAATGGCACGGGCCAGTGTACGTACACGCAAAATATAGCGCTGACGTTCAGTCACAGAAATCGCACCACGTGCATCAAGCAGGTTAAAGCTATGTGAAGCTTTGATCACCTGTTCGTATGCCGGCAGTGGAAGTTCTGCTTCCATTAAACGGCTGGCTTCAGTTTCGTAAAAATCAAACAGTTCAAATAGTTTTTCAACTGGCGCATATTCGAAGTTATAAGTGGACTGTTCTACTTCATTCTGGTGAAACACATCGCCGTAAGTGACCGTACCAAATTGGCCTTTAGTCCAGACCAGATCATAAACCGAGTCTACACCTTGCAGGTACATGGCCAGACGCTCAAGACCGTAAGTAATTTCACCTGTAACCGGATAGCACTCTACGCCACCAACTTGCTGGAAATAGGTAAACTGTGTCACTTCCATACCGTTCAGCCAGACTTCCCAGCCCAAGCCCCAAGCGCCAAGTGTTGGAGATTCCCAGTTGTCTTCTACAAAACGGATATCATGTGTTAGCGTATCAATACCAATAGCCTTTAATGAATCCAGATAAAGCTGCTGGATATTATCCGGATTAGGCTTCAGCACTACCTGGAATTGGTAATAATGCTGTAGACGGTTTGGATTCTCACCGTAACGTCCATCTTTAGGACGGCGTGATGGCTGGACATAAGCCGCATTCCAGGTTTCAGGGCCTAATGCACGCAGAAAAGTCGCAGTGTGGAAAGTACCTGCACCCATTTCCATGTCGTAAGGTTGTAATACGACGCAGCCTTGCTCGGCCCAGTAATTTTGTAAGGCAAGAATTAAGCCTTGAAATGTATCAATATGTGATATGGCGCGACTCATGTAGCATCCACTAGAATATGAGAAAAAATTGTCCCTAAGTATAGGGAATTTGCAGGGGAGTGGCAAAGAATTCTATTTAAGAGTGCGAATCATGAGTTAAAGCAGAATTTTCAAGTCAGACCAGGCTTATTATTAAAATCAGTTCAACTTTTTTATACAGATAAAATTCCACCAAACAGGTATTTAAACCTAGATTCTAGAAAATAAACCAGCATAAAACCTGATTTAGCTATAGCGGAATTCCTGTCCTTCAACTATTCATCAGTAGGTTTTTAACTTGTTAAAATGTGCAATCGCTGGGGCAGGCTGTGAATCAAAATATTTAAGTAGCAACCAGTAAAAGAATCCGGTCAATAAGGCCATCATATAATAGCCGCCACTTAAATAAAGTTCCCAGCCCATTGAAATATTATGATTGAGTATGAGCTGCAACAAAGTCAGCATAATTAACCATACACTTATAGAGCCGACTAAAATAATTCCCAGATTTAGATGAAATTTGAGCTGTATAAGCTGAGATAAGCCGTAAGCAAACGGTAATGCTAAAATACAGTAAACTGCATAAATCATAACAGCTACAAACAGAATACTGACTACAGAGGATAACTGGCCTGCACCATTGGCGGCTGCCGAGAAAATTAAAATCACCAGCAGGCTTGGTATCGGTGCCAGAAGCAAAGAGCGTATTAAAGCTGTATTGCTATAGATTTTATTGTTCATATCATCCAGTCTTGATTAATCCCTGATCAATTATGAGTAAATAACAGAGCCAAGTAAGTATAAAGCCGAGAAAAGTTAAGTAACGCTAAGAAGCGTTGTGACTGCTTTACAAAAAAACCAATATTGTAAAGATATAAAATCAATGCACCTTAATAAGGCTTAGGCGTATACTCGCCCTGTTTTTTATCTAACAAGAACAGGTTGTGCAGTGAGTAATTCACAGTTTTGGCTAGACACCCTTAAACCTAATTTTAAAACGCTGCCTTTAAAAGAGCGCTTACTCTGTGGTTGTGGCGCTCTGCTGGGACTGGCGATTTCATCAATTATTAGCTGGTATACACTGGGCGGAATCAATGCCTGGTATATTGCACCCATGGGTGCTTCCTCGGTTTTATTATTTGCAGTGCCGGCCAGTCCACTGGCGCAGCCCTGGAACATGGTGGTGGGCAATACCATTGCCGGATTAATTGGTGTCAGTTGTGCTTTATGGATTCCTGATCTTACTTCTGCGTTTAGCTTGGCCGTTGGTCTGTCTATTTTCTTGATGATGACTACAGATTCATTACATCCGCCTAGCGGAGCTGTAGCAATTACGGCAGTTTTAGGTGGCGAGGGTGTACATCATCTGGGTTATCAATTTTTATTTTATCCCGTATTACTAAATTCGGTTTTATTGCTGGGTTTTGCTATTTTTTTTAATCGTCTGCTAGGGCGGCATTATCCTTATCCACGGCAGGTAAATGAGCGTTCCAAAGACCCGACGCCTACCCAGAAGGTGACCATTCAGCCACAGGATATCCAGCAGGCACTTGAGCATCAGACCGAGCTTCTTGATATCAGTCAGTATGACTTGGAAAAAATTATTCTAGAAGCCCAAGAACGGGCAAATGAACGTATAGTTTTACACTATCACTGTCGTGATATTATGAGCCGTGACGTCATTGTACTGCATGAAAACGATGATATTCATAAAGCCTTAGACAAGTTCAAACAGGTCAATTTAATGAGTCTGCCCGTAGTGAATGCCTCAGAGCATTTGGTGGGTACACTTGCGTTATATGATGTGGTTGAGTGGTTTAAGCGCGGTGCAGATTACCGGGCATCATGGGAGTATCTGGTAAAACAGATTATGAACCGTAAGGTGGTGACAGTTCACCCTGAACAGCCAATTCAAGATTTGGCGCCCTATTTTGTAGAGAAATCTTTTAACTATATACCTGTAGTTGAAGCAGAACAGCTAATTGGAATCATTAGCCGGGCAGATATGATTGCAGCCATGCAACAAGAAATTCTGCATTTGCGCCAGAAACCATAATTTATAGATAGATAAAAAGGCTACGGCTGTCTAGGGGCACAACCGTAGCGACCAAACCGGTTAGAGAGGAGAGCGATTTAGCGTTTCACCTTATGTTCATCATAAACAGTACGTACTGGCTGCTGATAATTTCGTGGCGGTGCATCCAGACGATAATCACGTTTAGGCATTAATAGCCATAAAATCAGATAAACCAGAATTCCAGGAAAAGCTGCACTCATAATCGAGATTAAGACAAAAATGATGCGCAGCAGATTGGCATTCCAGCCAAAACGTTCTGCAATACCGCCCATTACGCCGGCAATCATGTTTTGTCGGTTAGAACGATATAAGCCAGAATCTGACATCGAAGTCTCCTCGCTGTAAAAAATAAATCTGATAACGAAACAATCATTACCCTCAATATTTATATAGTGATGAATGAATACCTTTTAAAGACGTATGTTCAGTAACTTGGTTAAGTTATGTAAGCAGGAGTTCAAATTTCTATAATTTGACCACTAAAATACCCTTAAAGTTATTTCCAACTCAGGAAGTCGACTTTATTTTTATTGGTATGCCTTCTCTACTCTTTTGAGTATTTAATTTAACTTGAGCGACAATGGTATTGAAACGCCTGATTTTAATGATAAAAGTGTATTGAAAATACATTTATTGGCCTGCATAAGCCGAATGTCGTCGGACCAACAAGTGAGTGATGAATAGAAAAATGCCTGTTCTAGCCAGAGTCTGTACCATTGTGTTATTAGGCGCATTGATGGGTGGCTGTGATCTCTCGCAGTCAGAAACACGGGAAAGCTCACCTCTAAGTCAGGGTCAGCTCCCTTCTTTGAATAATATAAATTATACTGATGAAAGTTTGGTGACAGGCCGAAAACTGACTGAGGTTGCAGGCCGTGCGTCTTTGCCAGTACTGCAAAATGAGCAGAATGAAGAAGTACGCAGTACAAATTTACAGTATGCAGGACGTTACTATACGCAGGTTCCCTGTCAGGATGCTTTTGTAAATTGTGGCAAAGGAAGGGCAGAATATATTTTAAATTTGCTGCCTGAC
This sequence comes from Acinetobacter sp. UNC436CL71CviS28, assembly GCF_000620525.1. NCBI lineage: Bacteria > Pseudomonadati > Pseudomonadota > Gammaproteobacteria > Moraxellales > Moraxellaceae > Acinetobacter > Acinetobacter sp. UNC436CL71CviS28. Next base: position 82,174 of record NZ_JIBB01000001.1, on the reverse strand, counting down.
GGCAGTGCCCACCGTATGATCGCTACATTTGGCCGGGTGCAACCTGGCGTAGACAGGCCTGATACAGCGCAACGCCGTTTTTATCGCAGAGATCATTGGTCTGTTGATCAGGCTAAGAATGAAATTATTGTGCACCTCGCTGAGGGGGTTAATTTTTATTATCGTGTTGATCCCAAGCAGAATCTGGTCATGAATCTCTATAAGACCTTGCATGCTAATGATCAGCGGGTAATACAGACTTTTATACAGCAGCATCCATTACCTGAACAGCCCTATAAACTGGTCAAAGATGCAGTAGAGTTTTAAGACTTGGAATAATTTAGAATCAATAATAGTCTGAAGTTAAAAAGAGCGCCTAAGCGCTCTTTTTAAAGAATAACTTATATTGAAATGATGAGCTTAGTAGTCAAAGCTGAAATGTTCAGCTGCCAGAGAAGTCATGGTGCGTGAAGGATTCACCATAGCTTCAGCATGACCTTGTGCACGTGGCAGCATACGCTCGAAATAGAAGTCTGCAACCTTGATTTTAGCTTTATAGAATTCAGGAGTTTCTTTACCTTCACCCGATTCAAGTTTTTCTGAAGCCACTGCAGCCTGCTGGGCCCAGAAATAAGCCATCATGGCGTATCCAGAGAACATGAGATAATCAAAAGAGGCACTTGAAACAATATCCCGGTCTTTACGTGCAGCCAGCATGATACGTACAGTAAGAGCATTCCACTGAGCACAGATTTTAGTCAGGTCCCAGGCAAAACGGCGCATATATTTGTTGCGTGCATGACGGCCACTGAATTTTAAAATTTCAGCGGTATAATCACGAACGACTTTACCTTTAGAAGACAGCAAAACTTTACGGCCAATCAAATCCAGTGCTTGCACACCGGTTGTACCTTCATACAAGGTGGCAATCCGTGCATCACGAACGATCTGCTCCATGCCCCATTCTTTGATATAACCATGACCACCAAAGACCTGCATACCATGGTTAGCTGCTTCAAGACCAAGTTCGGTCAGAAAGCCTTTTAAAATAGGCGTATAAAAACCGAGTTTATCATCGTATTCTTCATATTCAGCATTGTCACCACGGGTAAGGGCATCTGTCATTTTATCGGCAAGCTGTGCAGCATGATAAATCATGGCACGGCCACCTTCGGCAATAGCTTTTTGTGTTAGTAGCATACGGCGTACATCAGCATGATGAATAATCGCATCAGCAACTTTTTCCGGATCTTTTTTACCGGACAGGGCACGCATTGACATGCGCTCTTTGGCATAAGGCAGTGCGCCTTGGAATGAAAGTTCAGCATGTGCAATACCCTGAACCGCTGTCCCGATCCGGGCAGTATTCATAAAGGTAAACATGGCATGCAGCCCTTTATTTTGTTCACCAATCAGATAACCGGTAGCATTATCAAAGTTGAGTACTGCTGTTGCAGAGGCCTTGATACCCATCTTGTGCTCAATTGAACCGCAGTTCACTGCATTGCGCTCACCGACATTTCCTTCAGCAGTTGGGAGGAACTTCGGTACGATGAACAGTGAAATACCTTTTGTACCCGCAGGTGCATCTGGCAGACGAGCAAGCACGATGTGTACAATATTTTCAGTCAGGTCATGTTCACCCGCAGAAATAAAGATTTTGGTACCGGTTATTTTATAGGTACCATCAGCCTGAGGTTCAGCTTTAGTCTTTAATTGACCCAGATCAGTACCGCATTGGGGCTCAGTCAAACACATGGTCCCTGACCAGGTACCTGCAACCAGAGGTGGCATATAAATATCTTTCTGCTCTTCAGTCCCGAATTGCAAAATAGTATTCATGCAACCCATGCTTAAACCTGGATACATGGTAAACGCCCAGTTGGCTGTGCCCATCATTTCCGACTTGATCAGATTGAGTGACATAGGGAGACCCTGTCCACCATACTGCTCCGGATAAGACAATCCCTGCCAGCCGCTTTGTACAAACTGGTCATATGCTTCTTTATAGCCTTTAGGGGTAGTGACTTCACCGTTGTTCCAGTGACAGCCTTCATCATCGCCGGTTTGATACAGGGGGGAAATTACATTTTCACAGTAATCTGCTGCACCTTCTAGAATCATATCGACGGTATCACTATCAGCCAGTTCACCATTGGATAAAGTCTGGTAATGGGCTGGATAATCAAAAACTTCATTCATCAAGAAGCGTGTATCACGAAGGGGAGCTTTATATGCTGGCATGGGTCTTAATCCTAATCTAGAAATTGTTTTGGATTATCTGGTGTATGTATTCAATTATTCATAAATTCTATAAAAATACATTGATATGACAGCAAAATTAAAATGTCAGAAAAGCTAATCTAAGCACAATTGCCAATCTTAAAAGGACTTGAGCTTGTTAAAATAAGCCGGATTATCTGTACAGATTAATTTGCAGTTTTTTTAGTTTAAATTATAAATAAATAAGGTGTTTAGAAAAACCTCATGAAATTACAATATTTAACCTTGTGCCTGTTAGGTTTAAGTCTGGGGGCGTGTACACAGCATGTCATTAAAACCAGTCCAGATGCTGCTAAAAGTGCTGGACAGCGCGCGATACATGGTCTTAATTCCATGCTTGAAACCTCGAGCTATGATTATCGTGGCCAGTTCTTAGTAAAAGCATCTGCGTTACAAGATATAACTAAAACTCAGGAGGAACAGAAGAAATCGGATCGGTTCGACCACACATTGCAAAAGCAGATTGACCAGTTTTTAAAGAAACAGCATATTTCTCTTACAACACAACAAAAGCAGCAACTTTATCAGGCAATGTATAAGGACGCTGATCGTTATAGAGCAGCGAGTACAGCTTCCGGGCGCCAGTTTGATGTTTGGGCGTTAAATCTGCTGAGTAATATTCAGTTTGATTATGCTGGTTCGGTACATTATCGCCAGAAACTGGCGTCTCTTAATCTAACGGCAACCTATAAAAAACCGACTCTGCTGGTACAAGCCAAAATTCCAATGGTCGTGGACTTTAAAGACTATAAGTTCTATAGCAATTATTTTGCGCTTATGCCTTATCTGGTCAATCAAGACAGTCAGAGCAGCTTTGCCTATATTGACTTTTCCAAATATAAAAGTGATATCAATAAAGTAAACCTGCAAGAGCTGGCTGAGTACATTAAGCAGATGAATGCAGTCGCTTACTTGCTAGCAGAGCCGCAACAGATACATTCGCTCGCTCTAACGGCTCAAGACCGTCAACAAGGCCTGGTTGAGAAAGTCCGGTTAGATACCACTCTTGAAGCTATTTCTTTACAATCAAGTCTGTTTAGTCAGCTCAACAAAGGGTACTTATCTCATACCGTCTTAGGTATGCCAGTACAGTCTAAAGACAATCAAATAGCAACCGATGCTGCTAGAGAAAAGGATGACTTTTCACACAAGGTAGAACTGGATGTTTTATCTTCTGAAATAGGTGGTAGCGCCGAAACAGAAGCTTACCAGTCACGTGTATTATTAACCCAGTTGGTTAATGAGCACTTGAACCAGTTACAACATCCTGATATGGCAACAGACAGTGCTGTTGAAACCAGTTGTATAACGGACAGCCACAAGAACTGCAGAGATGCAGCCCAACTGACAGAAGATTCTGGACGTTTAGATACTGCTAAAGAGCAGACGTATACAGCGGCTGAAGAGGAAGCGAGCGGTTACCTAACCAAAGAGGAATGTCAAGCATTGCTTCAACAGCCTCAGCAGGTTGCTATGGGGCAGCTGAATGCTTGTCGAAATGAGTATGGTTTAGATGTTTTTCAAAAAAATGTAAAAGATAAGGGAACACTTTATAGTCTCAATGAAGCTTTGCTGAATTTACAGAAGGTATTTACCCCTTATGAAAAACGGCAGTTGACTACAGCTGAGGAATTTACCGGTTTATGGAAGAATCACCAATCCGATATACAGCAGGCAATGAGGGGGCTTCATCGGCAGACACCGTTACAGGTGGATGTTGGACTAGACCAGCAGGGCCGGGTAGTACAGATTAAATATGGCTTGCAGTACACAACACAAAAATATGGTGTACTGGATGTAAAAGCTGACATGGATATTTTAAATTATGGTAATGCTACCAAAATTGACCGTGCCCAGTTGCGTAATGCCAAGTCGATTGAGGAAGTCAGTAAAGGCTCAATGTTTGAAAACCTGATTAAAGGAGTGGGGCGCTCTATGGGTGAAGATGAGTCATCCAGAACCAATACTCATAATGAAATGCCTGATTTTGAGCAGCAGGTACATAAGCTGGCAGAAAAGACTTACGCCCGTACTCATTCTTACCAGCAAACTTATCAGACTGTTTTCCTGATGGAACTGGCAGTTCAACAGCCAGAACTGCTGAAGAATTACAGTCCGCAGGCATTACAAGAAATTTCTCAGGTTTATGCGTATCGTTATCAGGACGTTGATCAGAACACACCAGATACACAAGAACTGGCAAAAATTAAAATCTTGCAGGAAAAACATCAGCTCAAGGAAAGTATCCAGTTTGATGAGGTCTTGGGTAAAAGCGTAGACAAAATGGTCTCGGAAGTGATTGCAGGTGCTGAAGACCGTCAAAACTGGAACAAGCTGGCAACCCAGTACAAACAGCCCCAAGCTCTCTTTATTCAGTATTATATACAGCGTTTTAATGAGGAATATGAAGTTGAGCCAGCTAGCCGTCCCTTTCTGAAAGCAGCCGCAACAGTACTGGCGCGTGCATATAAAGACACTACCCAGAATAATCTTTCGGTAAGAAGTATTCAGCAGCTGACTTTAGATCAGGCCGATTATATTGACTTCGATTTATACCAAGAGACTTATCAAAAATTAAAGCAGCATGTTAAATAAGGCAGTTTAATTCTCTATTCTAAAAAGAACCTCAGTTGAGGTTCTTTTTATATTTAATCTAGAAAATCCTGCAATTCCGGTTTAACACTGTGCCAGATTGAAAATGATTCAATTGCTTGCCCGACGAGCATGCCATACCCATCGGCATACTTTACTCCGCGTGCTTTGGCTTGTTCCAGAAAGCTTGAAGCTTTGCCATAAGCCATCTCATAGGCATAGTGAAAGCTCATACTTTCAGGTAGAACCAATGCTTCACCAGTTAAACTGGCTGAAGTCGCATTAATCACTAAGTCAAAGTTTCCACTCAGTTCGTTTAATGCCATGGCCTGCAACGTGGTTTGTGGTACGGCTTGCTGCAAATCCTGAACTAGCTGTTCAGCACGACTTAAGGTACGGTTAGCTATAACAATCTTTCTGGCACCTGCCTGAGCCAGAGGATATATCACACCGCGAGTAGCGCCACCTGCCCCAATAATCAGAATTTGACTATTTTTTAATGGCCAGCCCAAAGCAGTAATGGCGGCCACTAAGCCCTGCCCATCGGTATTGTCTCCATATAGCTGGTCATTTTCCCGCCATAACGTATTGACTGCTTTGGCAATCTTGGCACGTTCAGTCAGTACATCACATAAGGCAAATGCTTCTTCCTTAAAAGGTACCGTCACATTCATGCCTCGGCCGCCTTGTGCAAAAAAAGCTTCAACCGAAGTTTTAAATGCATCAGGTGCTGCCAGTTGTTTGACATAATTTAGATGAATGCCGGTTTTCTGGGCAAAAGCCTGGTGAAGCTCAGGAGAGCGGGACTGCTCAATCGGGTTACCAATGACGGCAAACTGCTGATTCATCTCACAGTATCCATTAAATGAAATGCAGACAATATACGTCAATCAGTAATTTTTGCCCACTGAAGTTAAAAACGGTTTCAATCAAAACTGAAAGCTAAAAATAAATAAAATCTTTAATCTGACTTAAGGATCACAAATCGAGCGGATAACATCAATAAGGACTGTAACCAGACTTAAAGCCAGGGCAATACCAGCAATCACACTGACTGTTATGGATACGCCATCTGAGATCGTATTATCAGAGACAATTGTTACAGCAATGGAACATAGAAGAATAGAGAAAATACACCATGACAAAATCACAGTATGATTATTTGATTTTCTTAACATTATTTTGCTCAAGATAACCTGTTTAATAGTAGCGGTATAACTCGGCAGACCTATCATTACCTTTTCATAGGTAAGAGCGACAACCGGGCCTAAAGAAATAGGCTAATGTATTCTCTTCATGAACATGCAAATATGCACCAAGAGAACTGATCTATAATCAGGATCAATAGCCTGACCAAGTACATAAAGTGTACCTGATATTTTTTAATTTATAAGTATTAAAATGCTAATGAATGAAACACTATGTGAAGCTGTTTAACAAAGTGCAAAGATGTAATTTAAAATTGCATAAAAAAGCTGCTTTAAATAAAGCAGCTCCCATACTTTAAATGCTGAATATTATTGCAGTTCATTCAGCCAGTCATGAGGTTTTAAATAATAATCAGTCAGGCGTTTTTCTGGCGAATCCTGTTCCCATTCAGGGCGATATGACCAAGCGGCCAGATTTGGCAAACTGACCAGAATGGATTCAATTCGTCCGCCAGTTTGCAGGCCAAACAGGGTGCCACGGTCATAGACCAGATTATATTCAACATAGCGGCCACGACGGTACAGCTGGAATTCACGCTGTGCTTCAGTATAAGGTTTTTCTTGGTTCTTTTGGAAAATTGGTAAAATCGCCTCAAGGTAGCCGTTACCTACAGCTTGTATATATTTAAAGCAGGTTTCAAAATCCCACTGGTTTAAGTCATCAAAAAACAGGCCTCCTACTCCGCGTTGTTCATCACGGTGCTTCAGGTAAAAGTAGTCATCGCACCATTGTTTATGTTCGGTGTATACCTCTTCACCAAAAGGCTGGCAGAGATCATGGGCTTTCTGGTGCCAAGCCCGTACATCTTCATCATCTGGATAAAAAGGAGTAAGGTCAAATCCCCCACCAAACCACCAAACCGGATCTTGGCCTTCTGGTTCAGCAATAAACAGACGGACATTTGCATGTGAGGTTGGGACATTCGGATTTTTAGGATGAATGACCAGTGATACGCCTAGAGCCTGTGCTTTGGCACCTGCAATTTGAGGATGACGTTCGGTAGCTGATGCTGGAAGTCTGGAGATATTGATGTGAGAGAACATCACTCCACCTTTTTCAATCACTTCGCCATTTTGCAATACGCGCGAGCGCCCACCACCACCTTCAGGGCGCTCCCAGTCATCAATTACAAATTGCGCCGTTCCGCCGCCGGCCTGTTCTCGCTGCTCTAACCCGGCACAGATACGTGCCTGCAGATCAAGAAGAAATTCACGAACACGTTGAATATCAGCTGAAGTTGGATTCTGCATGATGACCCTCGAGGGAGAAATAAAAAAGGTTAATCACATCAAAGCATAAAGACATAGAAAAAGTAAGGGATTTTTTCTAATAATATTGAAAAAATCCCTTAAGTTTTTATTTTATCTGGTTTAAAGAAAGTGAATTAGAAGTCATCTTTTTTATAAAGATGTGACATACGCTTATGTTTAGTTTTTAAATATTCTTCATTAAATGGATTTAAGCCCACAGTTAATGGAATACGGTCTACCACGTTTATACCCTGATCCTGCAGCGCTTTAATCTTTAATGGATTATTGGTGATCAGACGTACCTGTTTAACTCCAAGATGATTAAGCATAATTGGACACATATCATAATGACGCGCATCTGCAGGCAGATTTAGCATTAAATTGGCATCGACAGTATCATGACCCTGATCCTGCAGGGCATAGGCACGGATCTTGTTAGTCAGGCCAATCCCGCGTCCTTCCTGACGCAAATACAGGATCACACCTTGACCTGCTTCATTGATTAACTGCTGGGTCGCCTGTAATTGTGGACCGCAATCACATTTAAGTGATGCAAAGGCATCTCCAGTAAGACATTCAGAGTGAATACGGACCAGCACCGGGCCATTTGGCGGAGTTTCCAGCCCTTTGGAAAGTGCCACATGTTCCTCACCGGTCTCCGGATCTTGAAATACACTGATCTTGAACTCACCAAACTTGGTGGGTAATTTGGATGTGGCAACAAATTCAATCGGCACAGCTCAGCTCGTCTTTGTCATAGAAAATCGCTAAAGTATAGCCTAATGCTCGGCTATTGGTAGAATTGCAATACTGAAATTATTGATAAGATTTTCTTTTTTGTAGAAAGCACACAATAATAGTTGATAAATAGTAAGATTATTCAGGATAATCCTGTGCACTAAACAACGCCCTATGAGATAATGCTCGAAATTACGTCGCTAGAAATGTGGCTGATGGAAGGTGATTTCTTTCGATAATTTATCGATTTAACCCGTTTACCTAGCTTAGATTTGCCCGGCTTTAGAAGGCTTTGCCACATATGCTGTATACCGAAATTCCCACTCAACGCCCCGTAATCTCCTTGTTAGAGGGTATTGATCATCCACAACAATTACGTGAGCTTCGCCAAGAACAACTGGCTCAGGTTGTAGATGAATTGCGTCAATATATTTTATATGCGGCCGGACAAAGTGGCGGGCACTTTGGTGCAAACCTGGGTGTAATTGAACTGACCGTCGCCCTGCATTACTGCTTTAATACACCAGATGACCGCTTGATCTGGGATGTAGGTCATCAGGCCTATCCGCATAAAGTACTGACTGGCCGGCGCGAACAAATTACTACAATTCGTGCCAAAGATGGTCTGGCAGCCTTTCCTGCACGAGATGAATCTGAATTCGATACTTTTGGTGTGGGACATTCATCCACAGCAATTTCTGCCGGCCTGGGTATGGCACTTGCACGTCGTTATCAAAACAATCCGTGTGAAGTGGTATGTGTGGTGGGCGACGGTGCCATGACTGCGGGCATGGCTTTTGAAGCCATGAATGACGCAGTGGCTCATGATGCTGATCTGATCGTAGTGCTCAATGACAATGACATGTCAATCTCGCAAAGTACCGGCGGTTTTGCCAAACATCTGGCTGCAATCTGGGAAAAAGGACAATTTGTCAATGTTGATGAAAATGGCGAGGCTTATGTACAGCCGCATCCACAGTGGATTTATAATTCACGTTTGCATCAATCAGCGACCAGTGCAGCTGATAACCTGTTCAAAGCTATCGGATTCGACTATTTTGGTCCTTTTGATGGTCATAATATCGACCAGCTGGTTCAGGTGTTCAATGCCCTGAAAAAACGCAAAGGTCCACGTCTGGTTCACATATATACCAAGAAAGGAAAAGGGTTTACACCTGCCGAAGCTGATCCGATTACTTATCATGCTATTAGCAAGTTGCCTGCCCAACCAACCTTGGCGACTAAAAAGGCTCCACCTAAATATTCGGAGATTTTTGGGCAGTGGTTATACGATCAGGCAGCGCAGGATAAGCGTCTCATGGCAATCACGCCTGCCATGTGTGAAGGTTCGGGTATGGTTGATTTTGCTCGGGACTATCCGGAACGCTTCTTTGATGTGGCAATTGCAGAGCAGCATGCCGTCACGCTGGCTGCCGGTATGGCTTGTGAAGGCCTCAAGCCTGTCGTGGCCATTTATTCTACTTTTCTGCAACGCGGTTATGATCAGCTGATTCACGATGTCGCATTACAGAATCTGGATGTTACTTTTGGAATTGACCGAGCCGGTCTGGTAGGTGAAGATGGCCCAACCCATGCAGGGGCTTATGACTATGCTTATATGCGGACTATTCCAAATATGATTATTATGGCGCCTAAAGACGAGAATGAATGTCGTCAGATGCTACATACAGCCTATGTCTATCCAGGACCTGCTGCGGTACGTTATCCACGGGGTTCAGGCTTAGGGGTAGATGTTCAGCAGGAAATGAGTTTGCTAGAGCTTGGCCGTGCTGAATTACTGGCTGAGTTTAATCCGCATCATGAGCAGCAGATCAGTATTCTGGCGTTTGGAAGCCGGGTACAGGCTGCACTCGAAGCAGGACAGGAACTGGCCGCTGCGCACAAACTTGGTGTTCGTGTAGTCAATATGCGTTTCGTGAAACCGCTAGATGAAGAAATTATTCAACAGCTGGCCGGACAGACCACATTATTTGTAACTGTAGAAGAACATGCAGTGATGGGCGGCGCAGGTAGTGCTGTTAATGAGTTCCTGGCCAAGGCCCTTCTTGTGAAGCCAGTATTAAATCTGGGGCTGGCAGACAGCTTTATGCCACAGGCGTCTCATGCACAAATGTTAGAGGAAAGCGGCCTCGATGCACTCGGTATTCAGCGCTCAATTGCACAGTGCTGGGCTAAGCTGACTTTACATCCTTAAAACAGGCTCTAAAATTTAACAACATTTTCTCCCTAAAAGCGCATTCATTTGATAAAATGAATGCGCTTTTATGCACTATTCTTTGTCAAAATTTTTCTATTCTGTAGTGGGTGTTCAATGGAACCTATGGTGGTGATGGCTGCGCGTGCGGCTCAAACAGTTGGTCAAGAGCTTTTAAAAGCGCATCAAAATCGTCATAAGCTCGATCTACAAGTGGAAGAAAAAGGAATTGATGGTCCAGTAACGCGTGTAGACCGTTATCTGGAACAGTTAACTATCGATACACTTCGTAAAAGCTACAAAAATCACAGTTTCTTGGGTGAAGAGTTCGGTCTTCAGGAAGGAAAAGGTCACGATGCCGACTGGTGCTGGGTGATTGATCCACTGGATGGAACTTTAAACTTTATTCATGGTTTTCCGCATTTCTGTATTTCTCTTGCTGTTCAGCATAAAGGGATTACCCAGCATGGCGTAATCTACGATCCGGTAAAAGATGAGTTATTCTCTGCCAGCCGTGGCCGCGGAGCAATGATGAACCAGCGCCGCATTCGTGTAAATGTTAAGGACAGCCTGGACAATACCTTCCTGGCAGTAGGTCATCCTTACCGTACTCAGCGTGCTGGTGAAGTAGTATCTTATGCCGAGCAGCATTTTGCTTCTTTGCTGGCTGTGACTAAAGCTGGTGCACAAATTCGCCGTGGCGGTTCTGCTGCGCTGGACTTGGCTTATGTGGCTGCTGGCCGCTTTGATGGCTTTTTTGAAGTTGGCCTGAAGCCTTGGGATATTGCAGCAGGTGAGCTCTTGGTTAAAGAGGCGGGTGGTACTGTAGTGGATGCGCGTGGTGGTTCTGAATCCATGTCAAATGGACAGGTCTTGGCATCTTCAATGAAAATGTTAAAACCGTTGATGCAAACTGTAGTTCCTGCTTGGGGCGATGCAGCTAAATAAACTCTGCAATAACGTTTAAAAAGCCCTCAATTGAGGGCTTTTTACTTACTGGTACGATGTATATATTAAGGTTTGTTTCTCTATACAAGTTTCCACAAATGCTGAATTAAGGTTTTTAAAAATTAATTGTATAAAAAATAATCAAAATTTACTTAAAAATGAGTCAATTACTGCTAAAATCGCTCTTTGTTTTAGATTTAATCGAAAAAAATGATTACTTTTTAAAATGTTTCTGGTATCATGCTGTCACGCACTTAAATTTCCGTTCATTACCTGAACATTCTCTTCTAATCATTGTGTATGCGCGTACTGTCCATAGAGAGGACTATTCCTCGCGCCCCAATCGCTTAAGCGATTCTTTCAGGTTGCGGCCGTAATCATGCGTGCGTTTAATCCACATCGTCGTTATTCGGATCGCTGCTGAATTCTATATTTTTTCAGCTTCTAGTTGCTGTGCCGCTTTGTGCCGATGTCCATATTTGTATTTATTAAATGGAGCACCCAAAACAGGGTGAACACTCTCTATGAGCAAAACTTTTGCTGAATTTTCTTTACATGAATCTCTTACCCAAGCACTGACAGACTTGGGCTTTACAGCGCCAACTGCTGTACAAGAACAGGCGATTCCTGCTGCCTTAGAAGGTAAAGACCTTCTTGTTTCAAGCCAAACTGGCTCTGGTAAAACTGCGGCATTCTTACTGCCAACATTAAATGCTCTTGCTGATCAAGATACTTTCCTGCCATTTAAAGAACGTATGCGTGCAGTGACTCAACCGAATATTCTGGTGATTTCGCCTACTCGTGAATTAGCCCAGCAGGTTTGTCAAGATGCAATCGCGCTGGTACGTCACATGAAAGGTGTACGTATTGCTGCGATCATGGGCGGTATGCCTTTTGGTAAACAAATCCAGCAGTTAAAAGGTGCGCAGGTTGTAGTGGCCACTCCAGGCCGTCTGCTTGACCTGGTAAACCGTCGCCAGATTAAACTGGATAAAGTTGATGCGTTAATTGTAGATGAAGCTGACCGTATGCTTGACTTGGGCTTCTCTGAAGACCTGGAAGCGATCAGCGAACTTGCTCTAAACCGCAAGCAGACTTTAATGTTTTCTGCAACTTTTGCTGATCGTATTATTCGTCTTGCTGAATGCATGATGAAAGATCCAATGCGTATTGCTATTGAAACAGGTCATTCAACCAATACTGACATCACCCAGACATTACACTGGACTGATGGTTTTGAGCACAAGAAAAAACTGCTGACTCACTGGTTAGAAGACGAAACTCTGGATCAGGCTGTTGTGTTTGCAAGCACTCAAGAAGATACCGACATGCTGGCTGAAGAACTGGCTGAAGCGGGTCACTCTGTTGTTGCATTACATGGTGCGATGCCACAAACCGTACGTAACCGTCGTCTGCGCAGTATTCGTGAAGGCCGAGCTAAAATCCTAGTGGCAACTGATGTAGCTGCACGTGGTCTGGATGTACCAACCATTTCACACGTAATCAATTTCGGTTTACCGATGAAGCATGAAGATTATGTACACCGTATTGGGCGTACTGGTCGTGCTGGCCGTACCGGTAAAGCCATTACACTGGCAACTTACCGTGAACGTGGCAAGATCCGTGCTCTAGAAGATTACCTGGAAACTCGTCTGAATGTTTCAGAAATTGAAGGCCTAGAGCCATCTCCACCGCCGGCTCGTCCGCGTCGTGAAGGTGGTGGCGGTAAACGCCCGGGTGGCCGTGGTGGTTTTGGTGGTGGTCGCCGCTTTGAAGGTGAATCAAACTTCAAACGTCGTGAAGGCGGTCGTGACGATCGTCCTCGTCGCAGTTTTGATGATAAACCGCGTGGCGAACGTCCATTTGGTGATGACCGTCCTAAGCGTGATTTTGGTGACCGTCCAGCCCGCCGTGATTTTGGTGATCGTCCACAGCGCAGCTTTGATGACAAGCCACGTGGTGAGCGTAGCTTTGGTGGTGCTGAACGCCTACGTCGTGAATTTAATTCAGACCGTCCACAACGTAGCTTTGGTGATCGTCCGCAATCACGCAGTTTTGGTGGTGAAGACCGTCCACGTCGCAGCTTTGATGACAAACCACGTGGCGAGCGTAATTTTGGTGGCGATCGTCCACGTCGTGAAGGCGGTTTTAATGACAAACCACGCTTTGACTCAAATGATGACAACCGTGGAAACCGCGTAGATTATAAACCACGTACTGGTGGATTCCGTGCTGCGGGCGACCGTAGTGAGCGTCCAGCTGGTGGAGACCGTCCACGCCGCAGTTTTGATGACAAACCGCGTGGCGAGCGTAGCTTTGGTGGTGAAGACCGTCCACGTCGCGACTTTGGCGGTGAGCGTCGCCGTAAATTTCAAGACTAAGCTGTAATAAAATAAAAAAGCCAGTTCCTGAACTGGCTTTTTTTATACTTTTAATTTAATTAAGTTTAATGGGACAACATCTTATTTTTATAAAAATAATGAGCCAATAAAAAAGAAGCGGTATCAAACGATTTATTTTGTATATGTCACTTTAAACTTCTTGAATATCAAGTTATAGCTTTCAAGTTTAAAGTCTTTTCAAATCTCGCTATTTGAATCAAACAGAATGATCTTGGCATTTTTTCTTAATCCTTTGGCACTCTCATAGGACAAATTGTTAAAATACAACCAAGTTTTAATGGTTCGATGCTATAGTAGGCGGGCTGAAAAAGGCAGGAAATTCTCAGTTATGAATTACCCAAGTTCTCTTGATACTCGGCCCCTGATTGAAATCAGGAACCTGAGTTTTAAACGTGGGGAACGTATCATTTATGACAATGTTAGTTTAAGCATCCGTCGTGGCCAGATTACTGCAATCATGGGCCCTTCCGGTACAGGTAAAACTACCTTACTACGCCTGATTGGTGGTCAACTTACACCTGATCAGGGCGAGATATTGCTTGATGGCCATAACATTGCCAAAATGTCGCGTTCAGAGCTGTTTAAAGCCCGTGCTCGTATGGGGATGCTGTTTCAAAGCGGTGCATTGTTTACAGATATGACTGTATATGAAAATGTCGCATTTCCATTGCGTGCTCACACGCAGTTGCCCGAGCACCTGATTACTGAACTTGTTGCACTTAAACTCGAGTCAGTCGGTTTGCGTGGTGCCGAACAAATGATGCCTTCTGAACTCTCAGGTGGCATGAACCGTCGTGTTGCACTGGCGCGTGCGATTGCTCTTGATCCTGAACTGATTATGTATGATGAGCCATTTGCAGGACAGGACCCGATTGTCATGGGGGTACTTACCCGGCTGATCCGTTCTTTACGTGAAGCACTAGATCTGACGACAATTGTGGTTTCACATGACGTTGCTGAGACTCTTTCAATTGCTGATTATATCTATGTGATTGCAGAGGGCAAGGTTCAGGGTGAGGGTACACCTGAACAGTTACAGGCTGATGCTTCACCCTTTGTTCGCCAGTTTTTAACTGGTGCTGTGGAGGGGCCTGTGGATTACCAATTTAGCCATCAGGCTTATCTGAAAAATGAGGTTGGTTCATGAATGCCGTTGCCTGGTTGGGCCGACTTGTTATTGAACGGGTGCGTGGTATTGGTGTAGCAACCTTGATGTTGCTGCAGATTATATTTTCATTGCCGACCTGGCTTGGGGTAAAACTATTTATTTACCAGATGTACCGGGTTGGGGTGATGTCGCTATTGATTATTACGGTCTCTGGACTCTTTATTGGACTGGTATTAGGGCTGCAGGGCTATTCAATTCTGGTGAATGTGGGTAGTGAAGCCATGCTGGGTACCATGGTTGCCTTAACCTTACTGCGCGAATTGGCTCCAGTGGTCGCGGCACTACTATTCGCTGGCCGGGCTGGTTCTGCACTGACAGCAGAGATTGGTCTCATGAAAGCTACTGAACAGCTTTCCAGTATGGAAATGATTGGGGTAGACCCGCTTAAACGGATCGTTTCGCCACGTTTATGGGCAGGTATAGTAAGCCTTCCCATGCTTACCGTAATTTTTGGTGCAGTAGGCATACTGGGCGGCAAACTGGTCGGCGTAGATTTTCTGGGTGTAGATGAAGGCTCTTTCTGGAGTGGAATGCAAAGCAGTGTACAGTTCGGGCATGATGTAGTGAATGGCATCATCAAAAGTATTGTATTTGCATTAATCTGTACCTGGATTGCAGTTTATCAGGGCTATGCCTGTGAACCGACTTCAGAAGGCATCGCTACTTCAACCACCCGCACAGTAGTTTTTTCTTCATTATGTGTTTTAGGTTTTGATTTTGTGTTGACTGCGGTCATGTTCGGAGGGGTTTGATGAGATCACGTATTAGTGAGCTGGCCGTAGGTATTTTCGTTATTCTTTTCGGCATCGCTCTATTTTTTCTTGCCATGAAAGTCAGTGGTCTGGCGGGTACCAGCTTACGTGACAGCTATGAAATGAGTGCTCAGTTCGACAACGTAAACGGACTGAAACCCAGAGCTAAGGTTACCATGAGTGGCGTCACAATTGGACGTGTAACCGATATTACCCTAGATCCAGTGTCGCGTCTGGCCAAGGTGGATTTTGAGCTTGATGGTAAACTTACAGGTTTTAATCCTGAGCAGTTAAAAACTGTACAGCAAAATGCCATAGAGGAATTACGCTACAGTAGTGAATATGCTGCTGCGGCACCGGCACAACAAAAAGCTATGGAACAGCAACTGATCAGTAACATGAAATCCATCACCAGTATTGATGAAGATGCTTATATTATGGTGGCTACCAATGGATTGTTAGGCGAGAAATATCTGAAAATTGTTCCAGGCGGTGGACTGAACTATGTCAAACGTGGTGAAACAATTGCCAATACGCAGGGCACTATGGATCTGGAAGATTTAATCAGTAAATTTATTACAGGTGGTGCGGGTAAATCATCAGAAAGTTCGGCAACTGAAACGGCTGAAGCAAATAATGCTCAGACTTCATTTGTCGAGTAATGTAGAGGAGTGATTGAGTGAAAACTTTATTTAAACAAACCCTGACAGTAAGTATATTAACCAGCTTATTGGCAGGTACAGCATTTGCTGCACCTTCTGAAGCTCCTCCGGCTTTCATTAAACGTGTAGCAGATGGGTTGATTGGCCGTTTAAAAGCTGATCATAACAAGCTGCAAACTAATCCGGCTGCAGTCAAAACCATTGTACGTGAAAATCTGGACCCTTACATTGATTCCCAAGCATTTACACGTATTGTGATGGGTACTTACGCAACCAATCAATACAGTTCAGCTGCCCAGCGTGCTCAATTTGAGAAAAATTTCCGTGAAACTCTGATTGAAAATTATGGCAGTGCTTTTGCAAAATATAGTAACCAGTCTTACAGCATTCGTCCTTATAAAGCCACTAACAGCAAAAATCCTGTAGTTACTGTCGACTTTAACAATAAGGGCGAGAAAATTCCGGTTTCTTTCCAGTTGGTAGATAAAGGTACGCAATGGAAAATCCGTAATATTAACGTCTCTGGTATCGACTTGGGCTTGCAGTTCCGTAATCAGTTTGCAGCTACGGTAAAACGTAATGGTGGTAATCTGGATAAAGCGATTGCAAACTTCCAGCCGGATGCAGATGCTGCAGTCAGTCAGGCAAAAAAATAAGGTTTAGTTAGGGCAGGTGCAGAGTGGTTGAATTAATTGGGCAGGAGCTTAAGGTTACTGGGAAAATTGATTACGCTAATGCGGAACAATATTATCAGCAGGGCCTCAAGCTTATTCAGTCTCAGCAGCATTACCCACTTATAGTTAACTTGGCTGGACTAGAGCATAGGAGTACGCTGGCCTTAGCGGTGCTGATCCGCTGGTTAAGGCAAACTCCACAGGCTCAGGGTTTGCAATTTAAGGGTGTGCCAGACAAGATGATGAAAATCATTCAGGCTTGCCATCTGGAAAATGACTTGCAACTGCTCAGCTAAACTGAAATTAGAAAAGCACCATAAGGTGCTTTTTTTATATCCATTTTTTCCAACGGAAGTAAATTAAGGGGCCTACAAAAAAGGCAATCAATATACTGATGACTACCATGAAACTGGTGGTACCTTTAGCAAATGGAAGCACATCAGTATTCATACCATAAACACTGGCAATCAGCATCGGTGGCGCCAGCATACTAGGCAAAATCGAGAAGCGACGGATCGTATCGCTCTGTTCAGTATTAATAAATCCTGAAGTTGTATCCAGCAGGAAGCGAACCTTTTGAAAGAGGAAAGCATCATGTTCAACCAAAGAACGTACATCTTCACTTAATTCACGAATATCTGCATCATAAATATGACTGCTTAGAGCACGCGGACGCGATAAAAAAGTTAGTACTCGACGCAGGTCAATCAGGCAGAGCTGGGCTTTACCCAGGGTATCTTCTTGCTGGGCTAGCCGCGTAATCATGTCGTCCAGATCCAGAATCTGTTCGCGATGATGATTATTTAAGACCTCAGTAGAGTATTTTTCCAGATCCCTATGGATATCTTCTAATATATCCGCAAGTTCATCCAGTTTGGCTTCTAATAACCCTAATAAAATCCAGGTCGGATCTTTATAATCCATTTCATAATCATTACGGCGCGCACGTGCCCGGAATGCCCGAAATGCCACCAGTTTTTCGCCACGTAATGTGAATAGATGATTTTTATGTAAAATAAAAGCCACAGTCTGTACGGTAGCCAGTCGGCTCATTCCATCTTCAGTCTCATTATCGACTTGATAATTTTTATTTTTCGTTAAAAAGTAGGTACTGATATGCAAAATTCCATCGTCATCGCGGTAGAATCGTGCTGATGAAGAAATGTCTTCTAGAGACTTTAAAGTCGGTAAATTTTGGTTATAGGCATCTATGACCCATTGCTGTTCCTCCTGTGAGGGCGCAATCAGGTCAATCCATACAAGTTCTGGATGTAAATCAAAGCCACCATTAATAGTGGCATCTTCCAAACTACCGCGCTCTGTGGCGTAAAAGGCTTCAAGCATATCTTTGGCTCCCTTGCGCAGTATTGGCGTTCAAGATGGGTGAGTATTTTAGACAAGGATTGCCGGAAAAACACACCCCAACAGAGATTTTTTTAGTCTCCTTTGCAATTCTGCTTTAAGCTTACTTGAAAAGTATGAAAAATTTACAACATGGTCAACATATTATGAAAGCTATTGGTGTTTTTTGTGGTTCTGCCATTGGAACTGAGCCTGTTTTTTTAGAAACGGCCCAAGCAGTCGGACAGGCAATCGCCCAGCGTGGGCAGACTTTGGTTTATGGTGGGGGACGTTCCGGCTTAATGGGTGTTATTGCAGATAGCGCCCTACAGGCAGGGGGAGCAGTGATTGGCGTGATTCCCCATGCTTTAGTTGACCGTGAATTGGCACATCCAGACCTGACTGAATTGCATGTCGTTCAGAACATGCATGAGCGAAAAACTAAAATGTCAGAACTTTCAGACGGTTTTATTGCACTGCCGGGTGGCGCTGGAACCTTGGAAGAAATATTTGAACAATGGACATGGGCTCAGTTAGGGATTCACCAGAAGCCTTGTGCTTTTTTAAACCTGGATGGCTTTTATAATGATCTGCTTAAAATGATTCAGTTTACAGTCGATAAAGGTTTTACCCATAGCCGGTTTGTTGAAAAATTAATTGCCTCGGACAATATCGAACAAATCTTGCAGCAGTTTGACCAGTATCAGCCGCCTGCACCGAAGTGGGGAACTTCTGGCGTAAATCCATAAGGCAAATTGATGAAAAAAATTACTGTGGCAGCTGCCGTAATTCTAAATAAAGAGCATGAATTACTGGTAGTACGTAAGCAAAATACTCAATATTTTATGCAAGTTGGTGGCAAGCTGGAAATAGATGAGCCACCAGAGCAGACAATTATCCGCGAGATTCAGGAAGAAATTGGTTGCGAGGCACAAGTAGAGCAGTTTATTGGCCGTTTCGAAACACAGACAGCTAATGAGCCTGACCATGAGCTGATCAGTTACCTATATGTGGTTGCTATAGCCCAGTCACCCCGGATTGCCGCAGAAATTGCTGAAATGAAGTGGGTCAGACTGGATGATCAGACCACTTTGCTTGCTCCGCTGACTCGTGAGATTGTTATACCTTGGTGCGAGCAGCAATTGCTGGAAAAAAACTAGGCTGTTTCTGCGGCTGCAATACACGCAGCAAAAATATGCTGGCAGCCCAGCTGGGTCAGGGCTTGAGCCAAGGCCGAAAGTGAGCTGCCTGTAGTCACTACATCGTCTAGCATTAATACCCGGCGGTAACGCCGGCGTTCGGTGAGGATCGGCTGAAATTGCATTTCAATCTGGTTCAGACGTTCGAGTCGCGATAAGCCTTTTTGCGAATGCTGAGCCAGCCGAATTACAGGTTGCCAGACCGGAACATTCAGCTCACGGGCTAGAATTTTTGCAATGACCAGTGACTGATTATAGCCGCGTTCAATTAAACGTTCGGTTGATATGGGCATAGGCACAATGGCCTGAACTTTAGGTAACCTGAGGGTTAGTATCGATGCAGTCAGTAGCTGCTGATAGTTTAACTGCTGCTCATATTTAAACTGCTGGATGATGCGATCTATTGGATACTGATAGCCACAGGCAACATGAATGTTTAATTCTTGTCGTTCTACAGTCTGCCGATACCAAGGCAGCTGTTCCCAGCAATCATGACAAACTCCATGCTGCATTTGTAAACTGCTGCTACAAAGCGGGCAGGGTAGCAGCCGTGAGATAGGTCTGAGTAAAGAGGATGGGTTAAACATAGGCATAACGTGGTGCCTCAGGTAACCAGCGCTTAAGTAAAGCTTCTGCATTTACAGGATAATCCTTGAGGACTTGTTCGGCTACATAGTGTGCCTCAGTCAACAAATGATCGTCCCGCTCCAGTTTAGCCACGCGAAAGCCCATATCGCCCGTCTGCTTGGTTCCAAGTAGTTCCCCCGGACCCCGCAGTTCTAGATCTTTTTCGGCAATCACAAAGCCATCATTACTTTCCCTTAAAATAGAAAGCCGCTCCTGTCCATTTTGTGAAAGAGGAGTTTTATAAAGTAGGGCACAAAAGCTGGCTTTTGCTCCCCGCCCAACTCGGCCTCGTAACTGATGCAGTTGTGACAGCCCAAGGCGCTCGGCATTTTCTATCACCATAATTGAGGCATTAGGTACATCGACCCCGACTTCAATTACTGTAGTCGCAATCAGAAGTTGTAGTTCATTGTTTTTAAATTTTTGCATGACTGACTGCTTTTCATCAGCTTTCATTTTGCCGTGTACCAGTCCAATATTCAGGCTAGGAAAGCGTTCCTTAATTTCTGCATAAGTCGCTTCAGCAGCCTGGGCATCCAGTGTTTCGGACTGTTCTACCAAGGTGCAGACCCAATAAGCCTGTTTGCCCTCCTGACAGTTGGTAGCAATTCGCTGCAAAACTTCTTCACGGCGGTCAAGTGGTATAGTCACAGTCTGAATCGGTGTACGTCCGGGAGGAAGCTCATCAATCACCGAAGTGTCGAGGTCACCGTAGGCACTCATGGCTAGAGTACGTGGAATTGGTGTAGCTGTCATCACCAGCTGGTGTGGAGTCATCTGTTCAGCCCCTTTGTTACGTAAAGCCAACCGCTGATCGACACCAAAGCGGTGTTGCTCATCGATAATAACTAGACCTAAACGGGCAAACTCGACATTTTCCTGAAACAGGGCATGAGTGCCTACAACCAATTGAGCTAGTCCACCCCGTATAATTGCTTCTGCCTGTGTCCGGGCTTTACCTTTTTGTTTGCCTGATAGCCAAGCCACCTGAATGCCCAGTGGTTCGAACCAGCGTTTGAAATTTAAATAATGCTGTTCAGCCAAAATTTCTGTAGGTGCCATGAGTGCGACCTGCCAGCCGGCTTCTAGGGCATGACAGGCGGCCACTGCTGCAACTAGCGTTTTACCTGCACCTACATCACCTTGGACCAGCCGTAACATGGGTTGATGCTGCTTGAGATCAATCATGATCTCTTTAGATACTCTTCTTTGAGCGCCCGTCATATTAAAAGGCAGATTAGCCAATAATTTTTTAGCCAGTATTGTGCTGGGTTCAAAAGCGGGTGCTTCAATTTCACGGATATAAGCGCGCCGAGTTAACAGGCTGATCTGATGAGCGACCAGTTCTTCAAAAATAAGTCTTTGCTGTGCGGGATGTGAACCTTGCATTAACTGTTGCATATTGGCATCAATGGGTGGCTCATGAATGTATTCAAGCGCTTCTTTTAAGGCGTAACCGTTGGTGAATTTTTCTGGTAAAAGTTCAGGAAGATTTTCGCTGTGCTGCTCGAGAGCTTGGCGTACGTATTCACGTAGCTTGGCTTGAGTTAGGCCCTCGGTAGAAGGATAAATGGCAGTTAAGCGGGTTTTAGGCAGAGCAGTTTGTGCACTGATTTGCTGAATTTCCGGATGGTAAAGTTCCAGTCCGCGTGCGCCTACTCTGACTTCACCGAATACCCGCAGCCGGTTGCCACTACGCATTTTATCAATCAGGGCCTTGTAGATATGATAAAAGCGCAATGTAACCTTACCAAAATCATCTTCGAGCAATACCGCCATAGATTTGCGTTTGCCGGGCGGAAAATCGATAGAACTTACCGTTCCTTCAAGCAAATAGCTACGGCCCACGACAAGTTGGTTCATGGGAATAATAGTGCTACGATCTTCATAATCACGCGGAAGATGAAATAGCAGATCATCAGTAGTAAAAATATTCAGTTTCTCGAGTAATGCAGCTGACGCTGTACCGACACCCTGTAATTGATGGACTGTAGCCATGTCCCCCTAACTTAGGTCATACCATGCATATTCTATTTATTGGTTATGGTAAAACATCTCAAAGACTTGCAAAACAGTTATTTGAGCAAGGCCACCAAATTACCACAATCAGCCGAAGTCCGAAATTTGATCCTTATGCCACTCATCTGATTCAGGATGTACAGCAGGCTGACTTCAGCCAGATTCCCCCTGTTGATTGGGTGTATATTTTACTAAGTCCAGACCAAAGTACAGCTGAGGCATATCAACAGACCTATGTATCTCCAATTGAATCGTTAGCAGCTGCTTTAAATGGCCATCCGGTAAAACGTATTGTAGTAGTGTCATCTACCCGGGTCTATGGTGAACAGGCAGGACAGGAAATTAATGATGAAACTACAGTTTATCCATGTGATGAACAGGGCTTTCTATTACAATTAATGGAGCTGAAATGGCAGGCAGCCTGCCCTGAACAAGTGGTAGTTGTGAGGCCGACCGGAATCTATGGTACATCGGTTGCACGAATGCAAAAGTTGGCCCAGAGCCGAAAGACTTATCCAGACCTGCATTATAGCAACCGCATTCATATTGATGACCTGGTAGGTTTTCTGGCACTTCTAATCTGTATTGAAACTCCGCAATCGAGTTATATCGTAACGGATAACCGGCCTTTGCCTTTGCCTGGTATTATTCAGTGGTTTCAGCAGCAGCTAGGATTGCCCATACTGGCCCTTGAGACGCAGCAAGCCAGTGGTAAACAGGTATATGCCAGCCGTATGCTGGACAGTGGTTTCCAGCTTAATTATCCTGACTGTTTTCAGGTCTATGCTGACCTGTTAAGTCAATCAGCTTAACCAGTTTAAAAAAAGCCGCTGTCAGCGGCTTTTTTTAAATTACTTTCTCTTGCGCATCAAGCGGCGTTTAGCTTGCTGTGCAGCCACTGCATTTAAAGCTTCTTGCAGTTCTTCATCACTAAAGTCAGTAATGTGATGCAACATTTGCAAGGTCACTTCATCCAGTACCAGTTTGGCACCTTCGGCCATATTGCTAAAACCGGCATCGAATTCAATTAGGCCATTCTCATTGGTACGGATATATTCTTGCTGGGTTAAGACTTTAATAAAGCTCTGGAACAGGGCCTTATCAAAGAATTCTGGTGAGTTAAATTCATAAAGTACAGACAGGCGCTGACCCAGCAGATGGCTTAAATCTTCAACCTGTTTTGCAGAAATGGTGCCAGAACCCCGTTGCGTAATTAGGGCCAAGGTCATGTAATAACGCTCTAGGCTCTGTTTTACTGGGGCGGCTAATACAACCAGCTGATTATGTTCTTCAGTATTTGGGGCAGAACTGAGCAGATTGCCTTCTTCATCCTGGCTCATCAGGCCACCTTGAATCAGGGCATCTGCATTTTGGCAAATCTGCTCTTTCAATTCATCAGTATTCCATTTCAGGAATAACTCGGCCTTCAGGAATGGATATAAAGTACGGATAACACTGATCAGATCGCCGCGGCTGATTTTACCATTGTGCTCAACCAGTGATGCAACCAGAGAAGGCAAAACAAACGAATGCAAAATATTATTGCGGAAATAGGTCAGTAAGACTGCCTGATTATCTTCAATTGCAATAATATCCCCCAGTACATGCTGAACCCGTTTGATCAGTTTTAGTTTCAAGCCATAGGCAATTATTTCTTTACCAGATAAAGGCGTAACCTGAGTACGTTCATCATAAGGCAGTGCAGAGGCCAGACGTCGGTAAGCATCAAGCTGTTTAATACATACTTCTTCATCAAGTGTATGTTTCGGAGTGGCCAGTAAGATGAGTGATAATAACGATACTGGATTAATTACCACCGCACGGTTGATATTTTCTAAAATAGCAACAGCCGAGCTATTAATTGCTTCTGAAACTGCTGCAGGAACCGGATCATCATTTTTCTCGATGACTATATTTTCGGCGCCGTGCTGTTTCAGCAAGTCATCTAGAAACACAGGTTCACCGAAATTTACGTGGACCTTACCAAAAATCCGTTCGATTTTACGCAGGGTCTGCAAGATTCCAAAAATAGATTCAGCTTCTTTTGGTTTGCCCTGCATTTCACCTACATACGTTGCGCCTTCCATGAGACGTTCATAGCCAATGTAGGTGGGTACAAAGGCAATAGGTTTAGCACGTCCACGTAGATGGCTATGCACAGTCATCGCCAGCATGCCGGTTTTGGGTGGCAGCAGACGGCCGGTACGTGAACGGCCACCTTCAATAAAGTACTCAAGCGGTGTATTACGTGAGAGAATGCTATATAGATATTCTTTAAATACCGAAGTATACAGTGCGTTGCCACGAAAAGAGCGACGAATAAAAAATGCGCCCCCACCACGTAACAGCTGGCCCACGAATGGCATATTCAGGTTGTCGCCTGCCGCAATATACGGAACCATCAAACCACGCTTATAAATCACATAAGAAAGCAGCAGGTAGTCGATATGACTACGGTGACATGGTGTATAGATAATTTCATAGTCTTTTGCCAGTTCACGAACAGTATTAAAGTTATGTACTTCTACACCATCATAAAGCTGCGTCCAGAGGCGGGTCAGTGCCATATCGGCAAACCGTACTGCTGAAGCTGAATAATCCGATACGATCTCATTCAAGTAACCAATTGCACGGCGTTCAGCTTCCAGCATGCTAATTTTGCCACGGATGCTTTCACGGCGAATGGCTTCTTGAACATCACGCGATTTGATCAAAGACTGCATCACATTGCGACGGTCAGATAAATCTGGTCCGAGTACGACTTCGCGCTGGCAATCCAGATAGTCATTTAAGGTACTAATAATATAAGTCGCTGCTGAGAGGTTCGGATAATTTTCTTTGGCGTATTCAACCAGTGTACGTAAAGACTGGCCTTCATGAAATTCCAGATACGTTTCACGGCCATGTAAACCAATATTAACCAGCTGTTTGACTTTACCCGGCGTCGCCCAGGTATCTGTAAATAAAAGTTTAAACCAGGAATCTTCTTTATCTGGCGAGCGGCCCCAAAGCACAGTAACTGGCACCAGTTCAATATCGTACTGTGGATACTGGTCGAGAAGCTCAATCAGACGAAGTAAACGGGGTGGAAAATTATGAGCTGGCGGATTTAAAAGATTTTTTTCATCATGATGTTGCAGAAAAAGAACCGAAGCTTTTTCTTTATGCTCGGCAATGACCAGCGGGTCCAATGCCGGAGCAAGCTGTAAACGTCGGGTTTCTGCATCTACAATTAAGGCGTTACTGCGAGAATAGTTTTGCAGGACATAACAGGTAATTTTTTTATTAACTTCAGCCAATTCCTGCTCTTCAGCCGGTGACTTGCCTGGAACTTCGCCAATAACATGGGGGGTTACGACAAGGTCAAGCAGCTTGCTTGAAAGCCGCCGATACAACTGACCAAATCCACTCTTGGACATAAAAACTCCTAGCTAGACGACTGAAACCGGTATCCGGTCATCGACTGATTTTGTATTAAATCGAACAGAAAAACGGGTCTGCCATTTTCTGCTAAAACAGAAGAGAATGGCTAGCTTTTATCGTTAAAAATCGTATTTTTAGGGATTATAACCCAAAAGTAAATATGGCAGCAGCTCTCAGGAAAGTTTAGCGTTTTACTCAGAAAATATGGCAAAATAGTTTATCTATCTTGTTTTCGTTCATCATTTCATGGGGCTGTTTCGGTCTTCCATTCATTAAAGGTATCTTATGAATACTTTAACTCAAGAACTTGTTGAGCTTTTAACCCTGGAAAAGCTAGAAGATAATATCTATAGGGGAATAAGCCGCAACCTGGTCGGTAAACGGGTGTTTGGAGGCCAAGTACTTGGACAGGCCTTACGTGCAGCATCTTATACTGCGGACCGTCCCGCACACTCCATGCATGCTTATTTCCTGTTTGGTGGCGATGTTAATGCGCCTATCATTTATGAGGTTGAACGTCTGCGTGACGGAAAAAGCTTTGTCAGCCGTCAGGTGCGAGCCATTCAGCATGGACGTACCATTTTTTCTGCGATGGTGTCTTTTGCAGAACCGGAAGAAGGTTTGAACTACCAGCATCAGGAACCAAGTTATCCTGCACCTGAAACACTAAAAGCCGAGCAGGAGTTAAAAGAAGGTTTAATCAGCTTTATCCCTGAAAATGTACGTGCCAGCTTTATGCGGAATCGTCATATTGAAATCCGTCCGGTAAATATAGATAACCCGTTTCAGCCCCAACCTGAAGCACCTTATTATGCCCACTATTTACGAACCCATGACCAGATTGCAACCGAAGTCGATGAAATTTCCCTGCATCAGGCCATTGTAGCGTTCTATTCTGATTTCACCTTGATGACCACAGCGCTACGTCCACATGGCTTAAGCTATCTTTCACCAAGTCTGCAATGTGCCAGTCTGGATCATGCAATTTATTTCCATCGCCCTTTGCGCGCGGATGAATGGATGTTATATGACATGGAGGCAACAGTCAGTGCCAGCTCACGCGGTTTAAACTTTGGCCGCATGTGGCAAAATGGCCAGCTAGTGTGCAGTACTGTACAAGAAGGCCTGATGCGTTTACGTGAAATTGAAACCCAGTAATATCTGCTAAAAAGTACATTCTAAAAGCCCTCCTCAGGGAGTGGCTTTTAAATATTAATAAAAGTCCCTATAAATAGCCTCGATTCTTGTGGAAGCTCATGGCATAGTGCCTGAAAGGGACTACTTGACTACTGCTTACTCTAATGAGCCTAAATACACAGATTCTATTTGCTGCCATTATCGGGCTAGCTTTCGGTTTTTTCTTAAAATATAACCCTGACCTCAGTTTTTTTGACAGCAGTATTTATCTGCTCGGCATTGCCAGCAGTATATTTATTGGTTTGCTCAAGATGTTGCTCATTCCACTCATTTTCAGCTCGATTGTGGTTGGTGTTTCTAACCTACAGTCTGGTGGGCAATTGGGCCGAGTCTGGAAAACCACCTTAATTTGCTGTGTGACCACTACAACCCTGGCACTAATTTTAGGTATTGGTTGTGCCCATCTGTTTGAAGTGGGTAAAGGGATGAATATTAGTTTATTCCAAGAAGCCATGCAGTCACATCAGACCCCGGATACAATGACACCGTCTGCTTTTTTTACCAACTTTATTCAAAATACTCTTATTAACCCGTTTAAAGCTTTTAGCGATGGTAATGTGCTGGCTGTAGTAGTGTTTGCATTGTTTCTAGGGGTTGCACTGGTGAAAGGCGGGGAGAGGTTTAATTCGATTCGCGGACTGAGTCAGCAGTTTTTTGATCTGATGATGATGTTGGTCGGCTGGGTCATGAAACTGGCTCCATTGGGTATTCTGGCACTCCTGGCAAAACTGGTCGCGACTGAAGATATTTCTATTTTGAGTCGACTGGCTGAATTTGCTGCAGTAGTAACCGGCACAACAATTTTTCATGGACTGGTAGTCTTGCCGCTACTGCTCTGGATTTTTGGCCGGATGTCACCGATACGCTTTTTCCGTGGTGCACGTATTCCCTTGGTAACAGCTTTTGCAACCAGTTCGAGTTCAGCAGTCATGCCTTTGAGCCTGAAGGCTGCACAGGAGAATCTGGGAGTACGACCTCATATTGCCGGTTTTGTAATTCCTTTGGGCACACAGCTTAATATGGATGGGACGGCTCTTTATGAAGCTGCGGCGGCTTTGTTTATTGCGAATCTGATCGGGCTGGACTTAAGCTTGGGACAACAGGTGATTGTCTGCCTGACCGCCATGATTGCTTCATTAGGGGCCCCGGGAATTCCAAGTGCAGGAATGGTTACCATGATTATGGTATTACAGTCAGTAGGGTTGCCTGCCGAAGCAATTGCTATTTTACTGCCGATTGACCGTTTACTTGATACAGTGCGTACTGTAGTGAATGTGCAGGGTGATATGATGATTAGTGTAGTGGTAGACCGTTATAGCCAGCCGGCTAAAGATCTTCAGTCCGAAGTTTAAAAGAACTGTGTTCTGTATTTCCTTAACATGGACTGCAAAGTATTCCTACCGGAGAAATAATATATTCCGGTAGGATAATTTCTGCATCTTTATCGGGCTATTCTGGTTTTTGTTCAGCGTGCTGTTCTGGTAAAAAGTCTTCCAGTTCTTCTACAGTATCCACTTCATCTTCTTCAACTGCTTCTGGAATACTGTCCAGATCAAACTGTGTAGACTGTTCTAGCGTAAAGTTCAGACGACCCGCCATAACACTGGCCAGCTCTTCTAACCCCTGTTTGTTCAATGAAGAAAATAGCTGGATCGAGAAATTGAGCTTCATCTTCTTCAATTCCTGCTTGACCTCAAGCAAAGTTTTATTAGCCGGACCGCGGTTTAACTTGTCTGCTTTCGTCAACAGGATATGTACAAACAGTTTCCGGGAATGTGCCCATTCCAGCATCATGGTATCGAAATGCTGTAACGGATGACGGATATCCATGAGCAGTACTAAACCTTGCAGGCTTTCACGGTGAATCAGATAATTTTCCAGTTCTTTTTGCCAGACAATTTTCATGGTCTCTGGAACGGCCGCATAACCATAACCAGGTAAATCTACCAGACGCTGGTTAGGGTTACCCAGACTAAAAAAGTTGATCATCTGGGTACGGCCAGGCTTTTTAGAGGCACGTGCTAGTTGTTTTTGGTTGGTTAATGCATTAATGGCACTGGATTTTCCAGCATTTGAACGACCTGCAAATGCAATTTCGTAACCGGTATCTTCAACACAAAGCGAAAGCTTGGGTGCACTCATCAGGAACTCGGCTTTACGTAACCAGTTTAGTGCTCGTACAGAGTATTCGGTAATAGCAGGGTCCAGCGCTTTTTCATAGCTGATTTTCTGCTTAGGCACCTGCGCCGTTTTACTGTTTTTAGATTTACCACTGCTGCGATGCATAGCACTTCACTTGCGTTACTGAGATTACAGCGCCTAGTATAAAGGAAGTAAAGGATTCTCGCGAATCTTGT
Source organism: Acinetobacter sp. UNC436CL71CviS28 (assembly GCF_000620525.1). Taxonomy (NCBI): domain Bacteria; kingdom Pseudomonadati; phylum Pseudomonadota; class Gammaproteobacteria; order Moraxellales; family Moraxellaceae; genus Acinetobacter; species Acinetobacter sp. UNC436CL71CviS28. The sequence continues at coordinate 53,139 of NZ_JIBB01000001.1, read as the reverse complement.
ACTATCAAGTTATACAGATTAGCAAAAATTCAGGAAAGATTGAGTAAAGTAATTGCTGAATGAGTAGAGAGATGTGGTTGAACAGGCTGAATATTTAGAACCTGGCCCAATGTATATTGGTTCAGACTCTGATAGAACTGTTCAACTGCTGTATCTAAAATACCTTTAAGGCCACAATCTGAACGAAGCACACAAGGCGGTGAATTGCATTCTACAATTGGCTGGTCACCTTGCAGTATCCGAACAATATCACCTACACGTGAATCAAGTGCCTGCGGATTCAGCTGAATACCGCCCCCTTTGCCACGTAATGTAATCAGCCAGCCCTGTTTACCCATAAAATGTACAATCTTGACCAGGTGATTATGAGAAATCTGTAGATCTACTGCAATTTCTGCAATGGTATATGGCGTATTTCTTGGACGTGAAATATACATCAAGCTACGCAAAGCATAATCAGTGAATTTATTTAATTGCATGACCAGCCAGCTTTGGAAACAGGGAAATAGGACACTATCTTAGCCTGAAAGCTTCCCGAAAGAAACTTTCAGTACATTATATAAATCTTTATATTCATAACATCAAAAACTTACCGGTGCAGTCACATCCACTTGGTCGCCTGCTTTATAGTGGTTGAGCAGAATGTCTTCTACAGAGTATTCCGTCGGGGTTGGGTCAGGCTTGACCACAAATGTATAACTATTTTCTTGAGCTTCCTGAAAACTGAACTGGAGTGGTTGTAACAGTTCCTGACCAGGAACATGGACACGGACTGAAATAAACGCGCCCGCATCAGCCGGAGAAATTGGCTGACCATCTGCTGCCTCTATGGTAAAGCGTTTACCACCTTCTACATCTTCAACCTGTGTAATCTTGAAAGAACGCCAGCCAGCCCAACCACCTTGATGCTCTGCCAAGTTGCTGTATTTCTGTTTTTCCACCCCAATTAAAATATCTGCCAATTGTAAATAAGCCTGTTTCCATGCTTCGATCAATTCCGATTCGAATGGTACATCCAGTACTTCACTAATCGAATGCAATAAATTATCACCCACGATTGCATATTGATCAGGTTGAATGTCGAGGCTGACATGTTTGGTAGTGATGCGTTCAACGGCCTTAGCTAAAACAGCAGGATTCTCAATGTGCTCTGCATAAGCTAGTACCGCAGCAGCCAGTGCGCGTGGCTGGCGTCCTGTACTTTGATGGTCCAGATTGAAGACATTTTTTAATTCTGGATAGTTGTTTAGCATGCGTTTGTAGAAATAGCTGGTTAGTGCCACACCATTTTCACGCAGTACAGGAACAGTAGATTGGACCAGTTCGATTTGTTGTGAATTCATGTTGAGAATCTCAAGGTATCTAAAAAGATATATTTAAAATACATTTTTAAAAATTGTTATGCAATAGATTGCTCATACAAAAACCATATTTTTTTTATGGTTTAAGATAAGTGGTTCTAATTAAATATGAAATAATCATAAATAAAAGCGAAAAATTGTAGTTATATTGAATAATCTACTGTTAATTAAATTTAATCAGCCCATTAAGAATATAATTTTTATAACATGAATAAAAAAAAGAGGAGAGTAAGCTCTCCTTGATTAAAACTATCTTAAAACCTGTAAAGCTTGCTGAATATCGGTTATCAGGTCATCTACAGCTTCAAGGCCAATACAAAAACGGACTAAAACACCCTCTTTTAGGTGGGTACATTCAAGCGTACGCATCTCTTTGAGCTGATACAGCATAACTAAACTGACCGGTCCACCCCAGCTAAAACCTAGCTTAAAGAGTCTGAGCTGGTCACAAAATTTTCGTACTGACTCAAGATCATATTCAGGTTTAAAAATAACGCTGACTAGTCCGGCACTTTGTTTATCTATACAGGTTTCTTTCCAATATTGATGACCGGGTGAATTTTCATCTGCAGGATGTAATACCTGTACAAACTCAGGCTGCTGCTTCAACCAGTTCAAGAGCACAATAGTATTGGCAGACTGCTGCTGATAGCGAAGTTGCATATGAGCCAGACTGCGTTGTATTTGGGCTGCATCATCTCCAGAAATCGAGATTCCCTGAATGGCATGCATGCGAAACAGTTGTTGATATAGTTTCCGGTCACGTGTAACTACACTTCCCATTAGAATGTCAGCACCGCCACTTGGGTATTTGGTCAGGGCATGGACTGTCAGATCTACACTCAAATGCTCATCAGAGAAATCAAAAGCATTAAAAGCAAGACCGGCTCCCCAGGTATTATCTAGTGCAGTAAGTATTCCTGACTGCCGGGCTTTTCTAACCAGTCTTCTTAAATCTGGAAACTCCAAACTGACTGATCCTGCTGCTTCCAGCCATAAAAGTTTGGCCTTTGAAGTAGGCTGAAAACTTTCATGCTCCAGCGCATTATAAATTTTAACCTCAATACCATAACGTTGATGCAGATTGCGCAAATGCTCCATGTTTGGACCATAAATATTGTCTGGAACCCACACCTCATCCCCGTGACTTAAGAAACAGGAATTGACCAGATTAATTGCTGATAGCCCGCTAGGGGTAAGCAGACTGTGCTGTCCACCCTCAATCTGGGCAATATTATCTGCTAGGGTAAAAGTTGTCGGTGTACCGTGTGTGCCATAACTATAATCATATGCATCAGTCCAGTGCCGGTTAAACAGGGCATCGGTGTTTTTAAAAATGATAGTGGATGCACGAAAGAGGGGAGGCTGCACTGTTTCAATATATTGAGGAGCTTTACGTGGTGCGTGAACTAGACACGTCTGTTTATTCTGAATTTTAGACATAATAAACTGGTAACGCTAATGTGGATTAAAATGACAGATAAAGTGATTTTTCCAGATTTTGCAAATGAATTTGTGAAAATGCGTAATCAATTTTTCACTTATCCAAAATTGGCGTCATTTTTGCAAATATTTGGCTAATACATTAATGATTGGTCAATACTATGAAAAAAAATTTAAAGGTCCATTATTTTCAACACATTGCCGGTGAGGGTTTTGGAAGTTGTTACGATTTTTTACGTCAGCATCAAGCCCAGATTAGTGCAACAGAATTTTTTGCCTTGCCTTTTAACCTTCCCGTAGATCTTGAGGCTCTGCCTGATATTGATGATGTCGACTTGCTAATTGTCATGGGTGGAAAGATGAGTGTAAATGATGAAGCACTCTATCCATGGTTAAAAGTAGAAAAGCAGTGGATTCGCCGTTATATTTCAGCTGGAAAACCGGCAATTGGTCTGTGTCTGGGCGGACAGTTGATTGCCAATGCGCTGGGTGCGAAAGTTAAGCCTAATCATCATCAGGAACTTGGCTGGACTACAGTTTACCGTAGCCGAACTATTCCCAAAGACTGTTTTGCTCTACCTGCCCAGTTTGAAGTAATGCAGTGGCATCGGGAAACCTTTGAAATTCCTCACGGCGCTATCCATTTAGCAGAAAACCCAGCATGTGCCAACCAGATGTACCAGATCGGAAAAAATGTACTTGGTTTCCAGTTCCATCCAGAAATCACTCCAAATACCTTGAGGCTTTTTCTGGATGATGATGAGGAGTTATCCATATTCAACGGTGATTACATACAGTCCGCAATACACTTAAAAAAATCGGTTTCCGAACAGTTTGTCGTGGGGAACTCTATTTTGAATGAAGCGATTCAATACGTATTGCGTAATTAATATGCCAGTGCTCCTTAAATATCAAATAACCCAGATAAAATCAGGAAAATTGAAAAAGAGAATTGCGTAAGAGTTAAACAATCGTTATAATGAGCAACCCCTAAATTTGGGGCACTAACGGCGAATAAAGTCGTTAGGATCGTGACAGTCGTGGCATCGATCATGACCTTAGTGATTTTCACTGCCTTTGACACTTACCAATAGGTGAGGTGCGTCAAGGGTGATTCTTTATATATTTTGGCTTGGAGTTTACTGGTATGTCTAACCAGAGAATCCGTATCCGTCTTAAGTCTTTTGATCATCGTCTGATTGATCAATCTGCTCAAGAGATCGTAGAAACCGCTAAGCGTACTGGCGCACAAGTGTGTGGTCCAATTCCGATGCCTACTCGCATCGAACGCTTCAACGTTCTTACTTCACCGCATGTAAACAAAGATGCGCGTGATCAGTACGAAATCCGCACCTATAAACGTCTGATCGATATCGTTCAGCCAACAGACAAAACTGTTGATGCGCTGATGAAATTGGATCTTGCGGCTGGTGTTGACGTTCAGATCGCATTGGGTTAAGGCTTTCGGTTAATTAGCTCCTAAGTTAATTAAGCCGCTTTTTTAGAGGTTTACACACATGGCTATTGGTTTAGTCGGTCGCAAGTGCGGTATGACCCGTATCTTCACAGAAGCCGGCGTCTCTGTGCCAGTTACAGTGATCGAAGTTGATCCAAACCGCATCACGCAAATCAAAACGCTTGAAACTGATGGTTATCAAGCAATTCAAGTAACTACTGGTGAACGTCGCGAATCTCGCGTTACTAACGGTCAAAAAGGTCACTTTGCAAAAGCAGGCGTGGCAGCTGGTCGTCTGGTTAAAGAGTTTCGTGTTACTGAAGCAGAGCTTGAAGGTCGTGAAGTTGGTGCTTCTATCGGTGTTGATTTGTTCGCAGTAGGTCAGATCGTTGACGTAACTGGTCAATCAAAAGGTAAAGGTTTCCAAGGTGGTGTGAAGCGTTGGAACTTCCGTACGCAAGATGCTACTCACGGTAACTCTGTTTCTCACCGTGTTTTAGGTTCTACAGGTCAAAACCAGACTCCTGGTCGCGTGTTCAAAGGCAAAAAAATGGCCGGTCACCTAGGTGATGAACGCGTAACAGTACAAGGTCTTGAAATTGTATCTATTGACGCTGAACGTTCTGTTTTAGTTGTTAAGGGTGCTATTCCTGGTGCAACTGGTGGCGACGTGATCGTTCGTCCTACCATCAAGGCCTGAGGGGAAATAACGTGAATTTAAATACTGTTTCCGGCTCTGCTGTTGAGTTGTCTGAAGTTGCCTTCGGACGTGAGTTTAACGAAGCACTTGTACACCAAGTTGTTACAGCTTATTTAGCTGGTGGTCGTCAAGGCTCAAAAGCTCAAAAGTCACGTGCTGACGTATCTGGCGGTGGTAAAAAACCATTCCGTCAAAAAGGTACTGGCCGCGCTCGTGCTGGTTCTATTCGTAGCCCAATCTGGGTTGGCGGCGGTAAAACTTTTGCTGCTCGTCCACAAGACTGGTCTCAAAAGGTTAACCGCAAAATGTACCGCGGTGCAATGCAATGTATCCTGGCTGAACTTGTTCGCCAAGATCGCTTGGTTTTGGTTGAAGAACTTCAGGTTTCTGCTCCTAAAACTAAAGAATTGCTTGCAAAACTGAACGACTTGAACGCACCTCGCGCATTGATCGTTACTGATGCGGTAGATGAGAACTTATATCTTGCAGCACGCAACCTTCCACATGTTGATGTGGTAGATGCAACTGCAATCGATCCTGTAAGCCTGATCGCGTTCGATAAAGTTGTAATGTCTGTAGCTGCTGCTAAGAAAATTGAGGTAGAACTCGGATGAACAACGAACGTATCTATCAGATTCTGAAAGGACCAGTCTTCTCAGAAAAAGCACAAGTTTTAGGTGAAACTGCTGGTGTTCAAGTATTCAAGGTTGCGATTGATGCAAACAAGCTTGAAATCAAAAAAGCAGTTGAACAACTCTTTGGTGTAGAAGTGGTTAAAGTAAACACGACTATTACTAAAGGTAAGTCTAAACGCTTTGGTAAAACATTAGGACGTCGTTCTGATGTTAAAAAAGCATACGTCACCCTGAAAGCTGGCCAAGATGTTGAAATGGCTGACTTGGGCGATACCGCTGAAAGCGCAGCGGAATAAGGACGAAAATTATGCCGATTCAAAAATGTAAGCCAACGTCTCCAGGACGTCGCTTTGTAGAGAAAGTCGTTCACGACCATCTTCACAAAGGCGCGCCTTATGCTCCGTTGGTTGAAGCTAAAAAACGTACTGGTGGTCGTAACAACAACGGTCACATTACAACTCGTCACGTGGGTGGTGGTCATAAACAGCACTATCGTATCGTAGACTTCAAACGTAACAAAGATGGTATTCCTGCGACTGTAGAGCGTATTGAATATGATCCGAACCGTACCGCACACATCGCATTGCTGAAGTATGCTGACGGTGAACGTCGTTATATCATCGCGCCTAAAGGTCTGCGTGCTGGCGATAAAGTACAGTCTGGTAACGATGCTCCAATTCGTACCGGTAATTGCTTGCCACTTCGCAATATGCCACTTGGTTCTACACTACATAACATCGAACTGAAAATTGGTAAAGGCGCGCAGTTAGCACGTTCTGCTGGTACTTCTGTTCAGTTGTTGGGTCGTGACGGTTCTTACGCAATTGTTCGTCTGCGTTCAGGCGAAATGCGTAAAATTCACGTTGAATGCCGTGCTGTAATTGGTGAAGTTTCTAACCAAGAAAGCAACCTTCGCTCACTAGGTAAAGCTGGTGCTGCACGCTGGCGTGGTGTTCGTCCTACCGTACGTGGTATGGCGATGAACCCAGTTGATCACCCGCATGGTGGTGGTGAAGGGCGTAACAAAGGTATTCAACCTGTAAGCCCATGGGGTCAAAAAGCTAAAGGGTACAAGACACGTACCAACAAGCGTACGACTAAGATGATTATTCGCGACCGTCGCGTTAAGTAACAAGTAAAGGAATCTGACTAATGCCTCGTTCTCTGAAAAAAGGCCCATTCGTCGATGCGCACTTGTTCGCTAAGGTTGAAGCGGCTGTTGCGGCTAATAACCGTAAGCCGATCAAAACTTGGTCGCGTCGTTCGATGATCCTCCCAGACTTTGTTGGTCTAACAATTTCTGTTCATAATGGTCGTAACCATGTTCCAGTAATTATTACTGAACACATGGTTGGTCATAAACTCGGTGAATTCGCGCCAACTCGTACCTATCGTGGTCACGGTGTTGACAAGAAGTCTAAACGTTAAGGTGCTATGATGGAAGTTACTGCTAAATTACGCGGTGCCGCTATCTCGGCACAAAAAGCTCGTTTGGTTGCGGACCTTATTCGTGGCAAATCTGTTGCTCACGCGCTTAATATCTTGAACTTCAGCAATAAAAAAGCTGCGGTACTGGTGAAAAAAGCTTTGGAATCTGCAATTGCAAACGCTGAACACAATAACAGTTTAGATGTAGACGACCTTAAAGTTTCTACGATTTATGTGGATGAGGGCATGAGCCTGAAACGCATTATGCCACGTGCTAAAGGCCGTGCAGATCGTATTACTAAGCGTACTTGTCACATCACCGTTAAGGTAGGGGTTTGATATGGGTCAGAAGGTTCATCCAATCGGTATCCGCCTAGGTGTTGTGAAACGTCATAACGCTAACTGGTATGCGAATCCGAAACAATACGCTGAATATTTGCTTAAAGATCTTCAAGTGCGTGAGTTTTTAACTAAAAAACTTAAAAGCGCGATGATCAGCAATATTCTTATCGAACGTCCTACAGGCGCTGCTAAAGTAACTATTAGTACTGCTCGTCCAGGTATCGTAATCGGTAAAAAAGGCGAAGATATTGAGAAATTACAGCGCGAACTTACCAACATCATGGGTGTTCCAGCGCAAGTAAGCATCAATGAAATTGATCGTCCAGACTTGGATGCTCGTTTAGTTGCTGAAGCGATTGCTTCTCAACTGGAAAAACGCGTTATGTTCCGTCGTGCTATGAAGCGTGCGGTACAAAATACGATGCGTGCTGGTGCTAAAGGTATCAAAGTTGAAGTTTCTGGCCGTCTAGGTGGTGCAGAGATCGCTCGTACTGAGTGGTATCGTGAAGGTCGTGTACCTTTACATACACTTCGTGCTGACATCGACTACGCTACCATGCGTGCTGAAACAACTTACGGTACAATCGGTGTTAAAGTTTGGATCTTCCGTGGTGAGATCTTGGGTGGCATGAAACAAGTCATGAACCCTGCTCCAGCTGAAGAGCGTCCAGCTAAACGCGGTCGTGGGCGTGGTGAAGGTCAAGAGCGTCGTGGTCGTCGTTCGGACCGTGCTGCAGACAAGGGAGAATAATCCATGTTGCAACCTAAACGTACCAAATTCCGTAAAGTGCAAAAAGGCCGTAATACTGGTCTAGCACATCGTGGAAGTACAGTATCATTTGGTTCTATCGCACTCAAAGCTACTGGCCGTGGTCGTATGACTGCGCGTCAAATCGAAGCTGCGCGTCGTACCATTAGCCGTCGTGTTAAACGTGGTGGTAAAATCTTTATCCGTGTATTCCCGGACAAACCAATTACTGAAAAGCCATTAGAAGTTCGTATGGGTAACGGTAAAGGTAACGTGGAATATTGGGTTTGCGAAATCAAACCAGGTAAGATCCTGTACGAAATGGAAGGTGTGAACGAAGAACTGGCACGTGAAGCATTTACGCTTGCTGCTGCTAAGCTTCCGTTTAAAACCACTATCGTGACTCGGACGGTAATGTAATGAAAACTAAAGATCTACGTGAAAAATCGGTAGAAGAATTGAAAGCTTTGCTTGATGAGCAGCAGCTTAACCAATTCCGTCTTCGTATGGCGAAAGCAACTGGTCAGTTGGGTAAATCGCACGAAGTGCAACTTGCTCGCAAGGCGATTGCTCGCATCAAGACACTCCTTACCGAAAAACAGGGGAACGGACAATGAGTGAAAATACAGTCCGCACGTTAACCGGCAAAGTCGTAAGTGACAAAATGGACAAGTCTATTGTTGTGCTTATTGAACGCCGCGTTCAACACCCGTTGTATGGCAAACTTATTCGCCGTTCAACTAAATTACACGCTCATGATGAGAACAACGTTGCTAAACTTGGCGACCTTGTGACCATTAAAGAAAGCCGCCCAATTTCTAAAACCAAGTCATGGACATTGGTTGAAGTTGTTGAAGCAGCTGCTGAGTAATTAGACGTTCTTGTTGCATCATCGGACAATTTCAAGTACTCTTTGAGCCTTTCGAAATTGTGACCGGTGATGCTCGGTTTTGGAGTAGGGCAATGATTCAAACCGAAACGATGCTCGACGTAGCAGACAACAGTGGTGCACGCCGCGTACAATGTATTAAAGTACTTGGTGGCTCACATCGTCGTTATGCTTCTGTTGGCGACATTATTAAAGTTACTGTAAAAGAAGCAATTCCACGTGGCCGTGTTAAAAAAGGCGACGTAATGAATGCAGTTGTGGTACGTACTAAGTTCGGTATCCGTCGTCCGGATGGTTCTTTGATCCGTTTTGATGACAATGCTGCTGTATTGTTAAACAACAATAAAGCTCCGATTGCCACTCGTATTTTCGGACCAGTGACTCGTGAACTTCGTACTGAACAGTTCATGAAAATTATTTCACTGGCTCCTGAAGTTCTATAAGAGGCAATCATGGCTAAGATTAAAAAAGGCGATCAGGTAATCGTGATCGCAGGTAAAGAAAAAGGCAAACAGGGTACTGTTCTGTCTGTTTCTGGTGACCGTGTTAAGGTTGAAGGCCTTAACTTGGTGAAGAAGCATCAAAAGCCAAACCGTGTAACTGGCGCTGAAGGCGGTATTGTTACTCAGGAAGCTTCGCTTCATATCTCAAACGTGGCAGTTTTTAATGCTACAACCCAAAAGGCTGACCGTGTTGGTTACCGCGTAGATGAAAACGGTGTGAAAATTCGCGTTTATAAATCTAACGGTGAATCAGTGGCGGTAGCGAAGTAATAGGTTGAATGGGCAATGGCCAGACTTAAAGCGCGTTACAATGAAGAAATCAAGACTAAGTTGAAAGAAGAACTTGGTCTTGCTAATGTGATGGAAACTCCTCGCATTACTAAAATTACCCTGAACATGGGTGTAGGTGCAGCTGCAACTGATAAGAAATTATTAGATGGCGCTGTATCTGATATGCAAGCAATTGCTGGTCAAAAACCAGTGGTAACACTTGCACGTAAATCAATCGCTGGTTTCAAAATCCGTGATGGTTGGCCGATCGGTTGTAAAGTAACTTTACGTGGCGACCAAATGTACGAATTCTTGGACCGTCTGATCTCAATCGCAATCCCTCGTATCCGTGACTTCCGTGGTTTCTCAGCGAAATCTTTCGATGGTCGTGGTAACTATTCTATGGGCTTGAAAGAACAAATCGTTTTCCCTGAAATCGATTTTGACAAGATTGATCGTATTCGTGGTATGGACATTACCATCACTACGACTGCTCGCACCGATGACGAAGGCCGTGCGCTTATGCGTGCATTCGGCTTCCCGTTCAAATAAGAGGTCGATATGGCTAAGAAAAGTATGATTAATCGCGAATTAAAGCGCGAGAAAACCGTTGCTAAATACGCTGCAAAACGTGCTGAATTAAAAGCTACGATTGCAAACGTAAATGCAAGCGACGAAGAGCGTTTTGAAGCGATGATGAAATTACAAGCATTGCCGCGTAATGCATCTCCAATCCGTCTTCGTAACCGTTGTGGTTTAACTGGTCGTCCTCATGGTTACTTCCGTAAGTTTGGCCTGGGCCGTAATAAACTACGTGATACAGTAATGCAAGGTGATGTACCAGGCGTTGTTAAGGCAAGCTGGTAAGGAGCGACTATAATGAGTATGCAAGATACCGTTGCCGACATGCTAACACGTGTTCGTAACGCACAAATGGCGAAGAAACAAACTGTTTCTATGCCGAATTCTAAGTTGAAAGTTGCGATTGCTAACGTACTTCAACAAGAAGGTTATATTTCAAATGTAGAAGTTGCTGATGTTGAAGGCAAACCTACTTTGACTATCACTTTAAAGTATTTTGAAGGCAAGCCAGTTATCGAAACTGTGAAACGCGTAAGCCGTCCAGGTCTTCGCCAGTATCGCGGTAAAGATAAACTTCCAAGCGTTAAGCAAGGTTTGGGTATTGCAATTGTTTCTACAAGCAAAGGCCTCATGACTGATCGCGCTGCACGTGCTGCAGGTATCGGTGGTGAAGTTATTGCTTTTGTTTCTTAATAGGTGATTCCTCATGTCTCGTGTGGCTAAAGCCCCAGTAGCTGTACCTAACGGTGTTACAGTTACTCAGAACGGCCGGCAGGTCGAAGTGAAAGGCACAAAAGGTAACTTGTCTTTCAACCTGCATGCGCTGGTCGAGCTAAAACAGGAAGAAGGTCAGCTTCATATTGCTCCAGTTAAAGAGTCGAAAGACGCTTGGATGCAAGCTGGTACTGCTCGCGCTGTGTTAAATAACCTTGTAAAAGGTGTTAACGAAGGCTTCGAACGCAAGTTGCAACTGATCGGTGTTGGTTATAAAGCTGCGGTTAAAGGTGACGTTGTCAACCTGAACCTGGGTTATTCTCACCCAATCGATTATTCCCTTCCTGAAGGCGTAACTGCAGAAACTCCTACTGCAACTGAAATCGTACTTAAATCTGCGAATAAACAGTTGTTAGGTCAGGTAGCTGCTGACATCCGTTCATATCGTCAACCTGAGCCGTATAAAGGTAAAGGTGTTCGTTATTCGGATGAAGTTGTACTTCGTAAAGAAGCTAAGAAGAAATAAGGCGCGAGGTTCTGATGAACGAAAAGAAACAATCCCGTTTGCGTCGTGCGAAAAGCACACGCTTGCACATTCGTGCATTGGGTGCGACTCGTTTGTGTGTAAACCGCACTCCGCGTCACATCTATGCTCAAGTTATCTCAGCAGATGGTGGCAAAGTTTTAGCGCAAGCTTCTACTTTAGATGCCTCTCTGCGTAGTGGTACTACCGGTAATGTTGAAGCAGCTACTAAAGTGGGTGCTTTAATCGCGGAACGAGCTAAAGCAGCTGGCGTTACTAAAGTTGCATTTGACCGTTCTGGTTTTAAATATCATGGTCGTATCAAAGCCTTGGCTGATGCTGCTCGTGAAGGCGGCTTGGAGTTCTAATCATGGCGAAAGTTGAACAAAACGAAGGTCTCGTTGAAAAGCTGGTTGCCGTTGATCGTGTAGCCAAGGTTGTTAAGGGTGGTCGTATCTTCTCTTTCACAGCATTAACTGTTGTGGGTGATGGTAATGGTCGTGTAGGTTTTGGTCGTGGTAAAGCACGTGAAGTTCCAGCTGCTATCTCTAAAGCACTTGAAGCTGCTCGTCGCAACATGATCACTATCGAGCTTAACGATGGTACTCTGCAACACCCAGTTCGTGCTCGTCATGGCGCAAGCCGTGTATTTATGCAACCTGCATCAGAAGGTACTGGCGTAATTGCTGGTGGTTCTATGCGTGCTGTTCTTGAAGCAGCAGGTGTGCGTAATGTATTGACGAAATGCTATGGTTCTACTAACGCTGCAAACGTCGTAAATGCAACCTTTAACGGTTTGCGTGACATGACTACTCCTGAGAAAGTTGCTGCGAAACGTGGTCTATCAGTAGAACAAATTCAAGGGTAATCAGTCATGAAAACGATTAAAGTTACCCAGACTAAATCTTCATCGCACCGCTTGAAAAATCACAAGCTGAGCCTGAAAGGTTTAGGTCTGCGTCGTATTGGTCATACTGTAGAAGTGCAAGATACGCCTTCTAACCGTGGTATGATCAACCAAGTCTACTATATGGTTAGTGTAGAGGAATAAGCCATGACTCTGCGTTTAAATGAACTTGCACCTGCAGAAGGTGCTAAACGTGAAAACCGTCGTCTGGGCCGTGGTATCGGTTCTGGCGTTGGTAAGACCGGTGGCCGTGGTGTCAAGGGTCAAAAATCACGTAAGAGCGGTGGTGTACGTCCAGGTTTCGAAGGTGGTCAAACTGCACTTTACCGTCGTTTGCCTAAATTCGGCTTCACTAGCCAAATCGCTTTAAAAACTGCTGAAGTACGTTTGTCTGAACTTGCTAAAGTTGAAGGTGATATTGTTTCACTTGAAACTTTAAAAGCAGCGAATGTAGTACGTAAAGATATGTTGCGTGCTCGTGTCGTACTTTCTGGTGAAATTACTCGTGCTTTCACTGTACAAGGTGTTGCATTGACTGCCGGCGCTAAAGCAGCTATTGAAGCTGCTGGTGGCAAAGTCGAGGAGTAATCGCTAGTGTCTATGTCTCCTGGTTCTTCAAGTCATGTTAACATGATGAAAGGTCAACCTTTTCATGTGAAATACCGTGAAATTATTCGTCGAATGATGTTTCTGATCGGCGCATTGTTGGTCTTTCGGCTAGGAGCGCATATTCCAGTACCAGGCATTAATAATGCTGCGCTCGAAAACCTATTTAATGCAAACCAAGGTACGATCCTTGGTTTGTTTAATATGTTTTCAGGTGGGGCATTAGAGCGAATGTCTATCCTTGCGCTTGGAATCATGCCCTACATTTCTGCCTCGATTATTGTGCAGTTGATGTCAACCGTGATTCCAAGTCTTGAAGCCTTGAAAAAAGAAGGCGAGCAAGGTAAGCGTAAGATTAATCAGTACACACGGCAAGGTACGCTGTTGCTGGCTTTAGTGCAAGCAACCGGCATGTGTGCCGGCTTGATTGGGCAGGGGATTACCCTAACTTCAGGTTTGGCTTTTTATGTACCGGCTGTAACCTCTCTGGTTGCAGGGACCATGTTTTTGATGTGGCTTGGAGAACAGATTACCGAACGTGGTGTTGGTAATGGTATTTCCATGATTATTTTTGCAGGTATTGTAGCAGGTTTACCTAATCTGATTATGCAATCGCTTTCATCTGTAGATAGCGGCCAGACCAGCCTGATTGGCTTGGTCATTTTTGGCTTGTTATCACTTGGGGTGCTGGCGGCAATTGTATTTATCGAAAAGGCCCAACGCCGCATATCAGTAAACTATGCACAAAAACAGCAGGGCCGTCGTGTATTTACTGCTCAGCAAACCCACTTGCCATTAAAAATTAATATGGCAGGCGTTATTCCGGCAATTTTTGCCAGCTCTTTGCTGCTGTTTCCAGCAAGCTTGGGCCAGTGGGTAGGGAGTGCTGATCCAAATGCAGGGATGATCAAACGTGGTCTTCAAGACTTGGCTCTTGTATTATCGCCTGGACAGCCTTTGTATTTGGTGCTCTTTGGTGCGTTAATTATCTTTTTCTGCTATTTTTATACGGCACTTGTTTTTAGTCCAAAAGAAGTATCAGAAAACTTAAAACGCAGCGGAGCTTACGTGCCTGGTATTCGCCCAGGTGAGCAAACTGCTCGTTATTTAGATCATATTCTCAATCGTCTGACCTTCATCGGTGCGATGTATATTACAGTGATCTGCTTGATGCCGATGGTATTGCAAAGTTCATTTGGTATTCCGTTTTATTTAGGCGGAACCTCCCTGCTCATCGTAGTAGTGGTTGTTATGGACTTTATGGCCCAGCTTCAGGCTCATCTGACTTCGCATCAGTATGACAACCAGAGTTTAATGAGAAAAACGACTGCTCATCCTAAAGGATAAGCGCACTTAGAGGTTTCATCATGAAAGTACAAGCTTCTGTAAAGAAAATTTGTGGTAGCTGTAAAGTTATCCGTCGTAATGGGGTTATCCGCGTGATTTGCAGCGCTGAACCTCGTCATAAGCAGCGTCAAGGTTAATCTGATCAAGACCTGTTGATTTCAGTAGGCTAATTAGGTTAATATCCGCCCCTCAAGATTTTTGTGGGGCGGTTGATTATCTCTACTGCCTTTTTGGAGAAAGTGAATGGCTCGTATTGCCGGTGTAAACATTCCGGATAACAAGCATGCTGTTATCTCCCTCACGTATATCTTTGGTATCGGTCGCCACACTGCTAAGAATATCTTAGCTGCTGCAGGCATCACACCGACTGTCAAGATCCGTGAATTGGATGATGCTCAGCTTGATGCGATTCGTGCAGAAGTTGCCAAGGTTCCAACCGAAGGTGATTTACGTCGCGAAATTTCCATGAACATTAAACGTTTAATGGATTTAGGCTGCTACCGTGGTCTTCGTCATCGTCGTAGCTTGCCTGTCCGCGGTCAACGCACCAAAACTAACGCACGTACCCGTAAAGGTCCGCGCAAACCGATTAAAAAGTAAGATTTCTGGAAGCTAAAAGATGGCTAAAGATACTCGCACACGCAAGAAGGTCACTCGTACCGTCTCTGAAGGTGTTGCACACATTCACGCGTCTTTTAATAACACCATTGTGACTATTACCGATCGTCAAGGTAATGCACTGGCTTGGGCCACTTCAGGTGGACAAGGCTTCCGTGGATCACGTAAATCAACTCCGTTTGCTGCTCAGGTAGCTGCTGAAGTTGCTGGTAAAGCAGCTTTGGATTACGGTTTGAAAAACCTGGACGTCCTTGTAAAAGGTCCTGGTCCTGGTCGTGAGTCTGCGGTTCGTGCATTAGGTGCAGTGGGTTATAAGATTAATAGCATTACCGATGTGACGCCAATCCCTCACAACGGTTGTCGCCCACCTAAAAAACGTCGCGTGTAAGGAGAAACATTCATGGCTCGTTATATTGGTCCAAAATGCAAACTCTCTCGCCGCGAAGGGACAGACCTGCAACTTAAATCTGGCGTTAAACCTTTTGACGTCAAAACTAAAAAACATGCTAAAGCGCCTGGCCAACATGGGCAATCTCGCGCTAAGCAATCTGAGTACTCACTACAATTACGTGAAAAACAAAAAGTACGTCGTATGTACGGTGTGTTAGAGCGTCAATTTAGTAATTACTATAAAGAAGCTGCTCGTGTTAAGGGTGCAACTGGTGAGAACCTGTTGAAGCTGCTTGAAAGCCGCCTTGATAACGTTGTTTATCGCATGGGTTTTGGTTCTACACGTGCAGAAGCTCGTCAGCTTGTAAGTCACCGTAGCATTACTTTAAATGGCCGTCGTGTAAACATTGCTTCTATTCAAGTAAAAGCTGGTGATGTTATTGCGGTTCATGAAGGTGCTAAACAACAATTACGTATTAAAAGCGCAATTGAATTAGCTGCTCAACGTGGAATTCCAGCTTGGATTGAAGTTGATCATTCTAAGTTCGAAGGTACGTTTAAAGCTGCGCCGGATCGTTCTGATTTACCTGCTGAAATCAACGAAAGCTTGATTGTAGAATTGTATTCTAAATAATCCTTGAGGTAGCAATAATGACGCGTACTGCAAACGAGTTTCTAACTCCGCAAGCGATCAAGGTCGAAGCGGTAAGCGGGACCTCGGCAAAAGTGATTCTGGAACCTTTAGAGCGTGGCTTTGGTCATACTCTAGGTAATGCTTTACGTCGCATTCTATTGTCTTCTTTGCCTGGCGCTGCTGTGGTTGAAGTAGAGATAGAAGGTGTCGAGCACGAGTACAGTACTTTAGAAGGCTTGCAGCAGGACATCGTCGAGCTCTTGCTGAACCTAAAAGGATTGTCTATTAAGCTGTTCGATCAAAACGAAGCTTACTTAACATTAGAAAAACAAGGTCCAGGCGATATTACTGCTGCTGACCTGCGTTTACCTCATAATGTTGAGGTGGTTAACTCAGAGCATTTGATTGGTACACTAAGTGCTTCAGGCTCAATTAAAATGCGCTTGAAGGTTGCTCAAGGTCGTGGTTATGAGACTTCTGACTCACGTTTCCCGGAAGGTGAAACCCGTCCAGTCGGTCGTTTACAGTTAGATGCTTCTTATAGCCCGATTCAACGTGTGTCTTACACAGTAGAAAACGCTCGTGTAGAACAACGTACTGACCTTGACAAGCTGATCATTGATCTTGAAACCAACGGTACTGTTGATCCTGAAGAAGCAATCCGCAAAGCGGCAACAATCTTGCAACAGCAAATTGCAATTTTTGTTGATCTTCAGAAAGATCAGGCACCTGTGGCTCAAGAACCTCGTGAAGAAGTTGACCCAATTTTGCTTCGTCCAGTGGATGATCTAGAGCTAACTGTTCGTTCTGCTAACTGTTTGAAGGCAGAAAATATTTACTACATTGGTGATCTTGTTCAACGTACTGAGGTTGAGTTACTTAAAACTCCAAACCTGGGTAAAAAATCGTTGACTGAGATTAAAGATGTTTTGGCATCGAAAGGTTTACAACTCGGCATGCGTTTAGAGAACTGGCCACCGGCTAGTCTGCGTATGGACGATCGTTTTGCCTATCGTAGCCGTTAATTAAGTAGGACTATCACCATGCGTCATCGTAATAGTGGTGTGAAATTAGGCCGTACAAGCAGTCATCGTAAAGCGATGTTCCAAAACTTGGCTAATTCTTTGTTCGAACACGAGTTGATTAAAACAACTGTGCCTAAAGCAAAAGAGTTACGTCGTGTTGCTGAGCCTTTAATCACTTTAGCTAAAAACGATACTGTAGCAAACCGTCGTTTAGCGTTTGCTCGTACTCGTTCAGCAGCAACTGTTGGTAAGTTATTTACCGTTCTTGGCCCTCGTTACAAAGAACGTAACGGCGGTTATCTGCGTGTTCTTAAAGCTGGTTTCCGTGCAGGTGATGCTGCACCGATGGCTTATGTAGAGCTTGTAGATCGCGAAGTTCAAGCTTCTGCAGAATAATTTTTATTATTCAAAAAAAGGTCGGTTTTTAATCGGCCTTTTTTTATTGATTGTCTGACCAAATGTAAAATTGTCCTCAACTGATAAGAAAAATAGATAAATTGCATAAACTTGACATTGTCTATTGTCAATTTTATGTTTTAATAAAATAATCGTGTTCAACAAGGTTATAACAATAAAATGGATAAACACATTGATGTTCTAATTGTAGGAGCTGGTATTTCAGGCTTGGGTCTGGCTGCACATCTTTCTAAAAACTGTCCCCAACGCTCATTTGAAATTGTAGAAAGACGTGAAGGAATCGGGGGAACTTGGGATTTATTCCGCTATCCAGGTATCCGCTCCGATTCGGATATGTCGACTTTTGGTTATAATTTCAAACCATGGCGTAAGGCCAAAATTCTGGCAGATGGTGCCTCAATACGCCAGTATTTACATGAGGTTGTGGATGAATTTCACCTAGACAGGAAAATTCATTTTAAACACCGAGTAATTTCTGCGAATTATGATACGGCCCTTAAACTCTGGATAGTGGAAATCGAAGACCAGCAAGGTCAGAACCAGACTTGGTACGCTAATTTTCTACTCGGCTGTACCGGTTACTATAATTATGATGAAGGCTTTATGCCTGAGTACCCTGGACAACACCAGTTTAAAGGTACTTTGGTGCATCCTCAGCATTGGCCAGAAAAGCTGGACTATACTGGCAAGCGAGTCATTGTGATAGGTAGCGGTGCAACAGCTATTACTCTCGTACCCTCTATGGTGAAAGGGGGGGCGGCTCATGTAACTATGCTACAGCGTTCGCCTACCTATATTGCTTCAATTCCTTCTATTGATTTTGTTTATCAGAAAATGCGTGGTTTTCTTTCGGAAGAGATGGCTTATAAACTGACGCGTGCACGTAATATTGGTATGCAGCGTGCAGTCTATGCACTCTCACAGAAACAACCTAAACTGGTACGTAAGCTCCTTTTAAAATCGATCGAAATGCAGCTTAAAGGTAAAGTGGATATGAAACACTTTACTCCAAGCTATAATCCATGGGATCAACGCCTTTGTGTAGTGCCCGATGGTGACCTGTTTAAAGCTTTGCGTGAAGGTCATGCCAGTGTCGAGACTGACCATATTGAAAAATTTACTGAAACAGGAGTCCAGTTAAAGTCAGGCAAGCATCTGGAAGCAGATATTATTATCTCTGCAACTGGTTTGCAGATCCAGATTATGGGTGGAATACAGGGAACTGTAGATGGTCAACCGATAGATACCTCAGAACATATGCTATACAACGGTATTCTGATCAGTGACGTACCTAATATGGCAATGATTATTGGTTATATTAATGCTTCTTGGACATTAAAAGTCGATGTTGCAGCAGAGTATATCTGTCGACTACTTAATTATATGGATAAGCATCATTATGATGAAGTGATAGCGCCTACCGATCATAGTGAGATTGAACAGGATACTGTGATGGGTAGCCTGTCCGCAGGATATATCCGTCGCGCTGCCGACGTAATTCCAAAGCAGGGGAAACATGCACCCTGGCAAGTGACTAATAACTATCTGGCTGATCGTAAAGCCCTGAAACAGGCGGGTTTTGAAGATGGAATCTTGCAATTTACTAAGCGTGATAAACAGCTAGAACGTAAACCTAAACTGGTTTCATAATCCCAATTAAAAAGGAGCTTTAAAGCTCCTTTTGTAGTATTAGAATTTAGATTTTATAATGTTCTGGAAATTAACTCTTTCATGATTTCATTGGTACCGGCATAAATTCGGTTAGCACGGTGATCAATATAGGCACGTGCGATTGGATACTCCAGCATATAGCCATAACCACCATGCAGCTGTAAACATTCATCCACGACTTTTGAATATATATCAGAAAGCTTGTATTTGGCTGCTGCTGCTGCATCAATACCTAATTGTGCTTCAAGCTGCAATTGCATACAGCGGTCCAGGTAGGTACGGCCCATGTCAATTTCTGTACGCAATTCAGCGAGCTTAAATCGTGTATTTTGGAAAGTTGCTATCGGTTTACTGAAAGCTTTGCGTTCTTTTGTATATTGTACCGTATGCGCAAATGCAGCTTCAGCACCAGCTTGGCAAATGATTGCTACCAGCATACGTTCCCATGCCAGCTCTTTCATGAGCATCATAAAGCCCATACCTTCCATGCCCAGCAGATTTTCTTTAGGTACCCGGACATTATCAAAAAATAGCTCACAAGTATCTTGGCCTTTCATACCAATCTTATTGAGCGGTTTACCTTTACTAAAACCTGGACGGTCAGCCTCTACCATAATCAGAGACAGGTTTGCTGAACCTTTATCACTGTTCCCGGTTTTACAGACTACAATTGCCATATCGCAAAGATAACCATTGGTAATGAATATTTTCGAACCATTGATGACATATTCATCCCCATCCAGTATCGCCGAGGTACGTACTGCCTGAAGATCAGAACCAGTACCCGGTTCAGTCATGGCAATAGCAGTTACTACTTCGCCGGTAGCCATTTGTGGCAGCCAGTACTGTTTCTGTTTTTCATTACCAAAGTTATTAATATAATTCGCTACAATATCAGAATGCAGAGAAAAACCGGTCGCTGAGTCACCCGCATAGGCCTGTTCTTCAATCAAAATCATACTATAAAGCCGGTCTACACCAGCGCCGCCATATTCTTCTGGCATGGTCGGGCAAAGCAGACCCAGAGCTCCAGCTTTATTCCATAAATCACGATCTACATGCTGCTGTTGCTCGTATCGTTCTGTATAAGGGATGACTTCCTTTTCATAAAATTTACGTACAGTCTCACGAAATGCATCATGATCAGAATTAAACAGATTTCTAGGTAACATGGGTGCAAGCGGACGAATAGCAGCAGATTGCATTTTTTGTTTTATCCTTGTGTGATATTTTCTTTTAAACCTAAACAGCCCGGCTTTTTTGTACAATAGGCCAAATGCTCAATCACCATCAAAAAATTGATGGTTTTCGCCATTTTATGGAAAAGCTGCAAATTTTAAGAGTGGATCAGTTAAACTATTCTGAAATTATTCACTTGGGGATAGAAAATGTCTGAAGAAATGACTTTGGAAGAACGTAAAGTAATTTACCGTGCACGCCGGGGACTAAAAGAAATTGATGTATATTTTGACCCTTATGTAAAACAATATTATTTACAAGCTGATGCGGAAGAAAAAGCCACCTTCGCCGAGCTCGTCGCACAGGAAGATCCTGATCTTCTAGACTGGTTTATGGAGGTTTCTGAACCTCCACGTCCGGAGATGAAACAGCTAATCATTAAACTTAAACATTATGTCCATGGTTAAGCAGTGTTTTAAGCTGAAACCTAGCCGCATGGCTATTATGGTTCAGCTTTCTTTACTACTCGGTTTGCTGATTTTGTTCTATTCACTACTACCGTTGGGGCTATGGCTACTCTGTTCTGTCATTGGTTTGATAAGTTATAGCTTATTTTTAAAAGCGCCGCGTCCTGTACGCTTTGAATATCTAGATGCTGAAGAATGGACTCTTCAGTTCTGTAAAGCTAAACACTTAGATCGTGTTGTGATTCGAAAGATAATTGATCATCAACTTTATATTGTAATTTATTTTCAGAAAAATCAGGTTAAACCCTTGGTTATCTGGAGTGATCAATTGTCTCTTGTATACTGGAAAAAATTAAAAATGTTAGCCAAGCTGTATTAGTAATATTAAAATATTGTTTTAATTTACTTTTTTTTATGTAAATTATTTATTAATCCGATTATTAGGTGAGTTGCTGTTCGTCAAATAAATTATAAAAATTTTAATTTGTCTGACAATTCTTCATGTCTAGTTGTCAAACATAGGTTAAATTGATTCACAAGCAGTTTTTAATATCTTTACTTTTTAAGATAACACTAGATTAAAACGCTGCATCAAATTTAAAAAATTACAAATGAATTTGAATGTAGGGTTTGCACTGAATATGTCCAGTTAATAAGTAGCATGTGCTGAACCGTCGCAATGCTACTTTTTTTTGCCTAAATTTTTTAAATTTCCTGATTCAGGTCATATTTAATCGTACTTTTTACTGGCACAGTTGCAGTGAAAATTAGAGTAATTACTCTTCTCTTCAGATTTTGCATCTGATATGTTGAGCTAACTCATGGATATAACAAAATTAAAAAGAGGACAGGAAGAATGTTAAACGTCCAAAAAATTGGCCAAGGCATGGCACTCGCAGTAATGGCAAGTTCTTTATTTACCGGATGTTCTTATGCAGTAAAGTCTGGGACAAATCTGGCCTTGGGCTTTAGTGAACGGCACATTGTGCCCCCAATACTGGCTATGAATGATTCGGATATGGTCTGTAATTCTGGTAATGCTTTAACACCGGCAATTATGGCGACTAAAGATATGGGGGGAGATCCTACCCGCATAGCTGTGTTGCTTTACACGGCTTCTGGCATGTGTGCGGAAAATCAGGCACTTGAAGCCGAGCTGCGTTATTTGCGTGCATCAAAAAGTGGTAACGTGACCGAAGCACAGGATGCCCGGATTGAGCAAAAACGCTGGGCTGCAACTGCTGCACAGCGCCAATATACAGCGTATCAACTATTTGCAGAGCGCTGGGAAGCAAAACATAAAGCTACCCTCGGTGACTCATGTCCGACCATGCGTAGTGACCTAGACCAGACTGTGTATTTGCTGGGAATGATCAGCGGCTTGCAAGCCATGACTAATGATATTAATTCGGGGGGGGAAGCCAATGTACCTAAAGATATCGCTGCAATTGTAGAGCGCGGCATGACTTGTCTGGATAATAACAAGTTCTGGGGCGCTCCACAGGCGACCCGCGCCGTGATCTGGACTCTGTTGCCTGGTTCAGGTGATGGTAAACCCGACCCGTATCAAACCTTAAAACAATCGGTACAAATTGGAGAGCAAAAAGGCGTGCGCATGTCACATGCATTATATGCAGTCGCAGCACAGGCATCAGGTGATGATAATAAAATCCGTGATGCATTACGTACCTATCATGCCTCACTTGCTGAAGACAAACCGGTTAATCCGGATTACCGTTTAATCGATACAATGGCAGGAATGATGGTTCGCGGTATTTCTGATCGTTACTGGACTGAGAATACCGGAGTACGTACTGCTGAAGGCGGGATGAGCAGTTTCTGGGATGAGCAGCAATCTGGCAATGAACTAGAGGACCTGTTTGAAGGGGGAGATACAAATGGCGTGGAGGACTCTAGCGATATAGAAGTCGAAGCATCAGATACCCCAAACGAAACTAAACAGGGCAATTAACAGTTCAAAAAGGGCAGAACATGATGCTAGCATAATCTAGATTTACCTACATTTGAATATGGCGAGTATAAGGGCATATGACTATAAACGACTGGAATTTAATTAAGAAGTTAGTTTTTATAGCCAGCTGTGCCTCAATTTCAGCCTGTTTACAGGTATATGCGGATTATTTTATTTATTGGCGTGATCTTGTATTTAGAGAGCCGTGGCGTTTATGGTCTGCCCACTGGGTTCATGTAGGCTGGATACACTATTTACTGAACATGCTGGCATTCTCTTGTCTGCCTTTTATTTTTCCCCATATTCGTATTCGCAATTTCTTTTTCTTGCTGATTGTTTTAGCTCCACTCATCAGCCTGAGTTTTTATTATATTTTACCCTCAGTTGAAGCCTATGCAGGTCTATCCGGTGTCTTGCATGGTTTATATGTAGCAGGCGCAGTCATCTATAGCCAGTATAAAAGAGAGCGTAAATTTGCATTGTTAGTATTCAGTCTGATACTGGCCAAACTACTTTGGGAAAATACAGTAGGTCAGCAGGGAACAGCAGAGCTAATTGGCAGTCCCGTACTGGTTGAAGCTCATCTGCTAGGCGTATTCTGGGGCACTATATTGGCCTTAATTGCTCTGGTATACCGCAGGAGGAAAATTAAAATAGGCATGGCAATTTAGAAAAAGAGCAAGGATCGTATTTAACTACTTTTTACAGTTTCATCATAAATAGCGTAACCGTAGTGTGGATAAGGATATATCCACATTAAAGAAATAAAAAAAGAATTTTATGCCTAAGCATTGCTGAAGCATAAACACAGGATAAAAGTGGAAAGAACATGCAACCAACACAAAAACAAACTGGCTTGGGTCGCCTAAGCTATATCTGGACAGAGTGGATTTCCACTTTTGTTATTCTTGTTTTGTTACTGCTTACACTGGTGATTGGGACCGGTGAAATGATTCATGGTCAACTGCTACGGATGGGAGAACGTCTGTATGGCGATCCTGCAAGTGGAATGCAATATTCGTTTTTACGGGCTGAACCAGAAAAGCCAACCTGTGAACGTCATCCTGATATTGATGCACAGGTACAAAAACAGATGCAGGCCAATGCAGCAGATGAGTTCGCTGATATTTTCGGCACCGCTTCAGAGGCTGATGTTAGGGCTTCGATCTTGGCAGGGCAGCAACTCTGTGAAGAAAAATATCAGTTCCATGATCGGGCAGTTACCTATATTGATGACCACAGTACCCTCAGAACATATCGTGCCGTCGAAACTTCATTTTTCGGAGTTTTTCAATTTGGAACCGAAAACCGTGCTCTAATTCTAGTTATTATGGTGGTATTTGCTGCCATCAGCGCGACTTTAAAAACTCATCATATTGGTTTGCGGAGTCCTGCTACCCGAATTGACTATAAAGTATATTCGGTCTTCATGCTGGCGGCGAATCTGTTACTCACTTCATCTGCTTTAAGCCAATATCATTCAATGATGAATGCCGGAGTTGAAATTGGCCGGGAAATCCAAATTATTTATGGGCTGTGGATTACCCTGTTTGGTATATTAAGCCTGATCAGCTTATTTTATCTGTTTAAGCCTCCTAAACCGTCACGTGAAGGCGGCAGCTTTGGTCTGGCATTTCTAAGTGTGCCTTTATATGCCTATATGGCAGTAATTACTGGGGTGGCCTTTACTTTCTTCATGGACTATCCGATGGGTCAGGGAATTTATCTCGGACAATTGGTGGAGTTCTCCAGTATCTTTTTAAATTTGGCTTTATTTATCTGGGCAGGGATGCTGTTAAAACAGACCCAGATTGTAGATATGTTCCTGAATATTTTACGTCCATGGAACTTGGCTCCAGAAACTTTGACCTGGTTAATTTTGCTGGCTGCTGCTTTGCCTACAGCTTATACCGGTGCATCGGGAATTTTTGTTATTGCAGCCGGCGCGATTATATATAAAGAGGTTTGGCTTTCAGGTGGGCGCCGACAGTTCGCACTGGCTGCAAGCGCCATGTCTGGCTCACTTGGTGTAGTATTACGTCCATGTCTGTTGATTGTAGTGGTCGCTTCACTGAATAAGGAAGTAACGACTGACTTGCTTTACCACTATGGTTTATATGTATTTTTATTGACTTCGACTCTGTTTCTCGTTATTTCACTCTTCTTTGCCGAACAGAAATTTCGGATTGCTGCGCCAAGTGTCGCTTTTCCAAAGTCATTTCGTGCTATAGGCCCGGTACTGCCTTATGTACTGATCTTTGTATTGATCTGGCTGTTTTACAAATATATCCTGGCAACCGATCTTAATGAATTTACAGCACCAGTCATGATGCCCGTAATTCTGCTTATGATTGTTCTGTTTGATAAGTTAAGGCAAAGCCCGGAAGCTGTTACTACGGTAGGCTACAATCCTGCTGTAGACCGTTATGCAGTAACAATGGGAGATCCTGCTACGCTGGCTACAGTGAATACCGCTATACCTGCGACTGAATACCATCAGGTGGTTACAGCTAACGCAACACAAGGAATGTCTGCTGATCATAGTGTAGCAAGATCAGGTCCGGTAAAAGAGCCCCAAGTAGGTTTTAAGCGTGCTTTACATTTATCTACCAGTGAAACAGTGGGCCATATTGGTGCCTTAGTAATTCTCATGGCACTGTCAGTCAGTGTGGGTGGGTTTCTGGAACGCATTGAGATTATGAGTGCTTTCCCAACCGATATCAGCAATACCTTTTTAGTGCTGGCAATGATTGTTGCTGTCATGGTATTTGTTGGCATGATTATGGACCCATTTGGGGCAGTCATTCTAATCTCAGCTACAATTGCGCCCGTGGCTTATCAATATGGTATCCATCCTGTACATTTCTGGATGATTGCTTTAATTGGTTTTGAACTAGGCTATGTCACGCCACCTGTTGCCTTAAATCATCTCCTTGCCCGTCAATCTATTGGTGATGAAGAGGTAGCAGATGCGGATGCAGAAGTACGCCATAAATCATTTTACTATCGTTATGAGCGGTGGATATTACCAGTTATTGTCATGTTTCCTGCGATGCTAATTATTACTTTCGCGCCTTATATTTTTAAGCTGTTCGGCTGGTATCATTAAAATATTGAAACATTAATAGAAAAGCACTCTCGAGTGCTTTTTTTGTAGATATCTTTAGGTAACAGATTAGCTCGAAGGTTGTTGTGCCAGCTGGGCTTCAAGTAATTTAAGCTGCTCTTCTTTAAGCTGAATCAGTTTATCTGCACTGGCATGCTGTTCTTGAAGAAGTGCCTGCTGCTGCTTTAACTGGTCCTGGATATCATCCAGTTTAGCAATTTCTTCTTTAGCCAGTGCTGGAGCCGGATGAACAGGTTCATTTAGGAGCTGATCATCGACCAAGGGAGGACCTTGTTTGGCTTGCTGAGTTTCGGACTGGTCTGAAGGTACAGCATTCATAGGCTTTGATGTACTTTGCTTAATTTCTACCGGCTGTGAGACAGCAGGGGACTGGTCTTGTAGCAACCAGAAATACAGCGCGATCATGACGATGATTGCCGTAATAACGCCGGCAATAAACCATAATAAGTTTGAATTATTTTTTTGCACTGTAACAGGCATCTTTACAGCCTACTGTTTCTGACGAGGCTTGAACTGGATTACCCCTACATCATCAGGAAGAGCAACCTCCTGTGGTTGCTCTATATGAGTAGGACGCCGATCTGAATAACCACATTCAATGCATTCAATCCATTCATCATCTTCGGTGGTCAGCATAATAATTTTATCCAGCGCTTCGCATTTTGGACATCTTACTCCTGCGATAAAACGACGTTTAATATTCATTATCCTAACCACACACTGATTAAATAAAGGACTAGTTTAAGCGGTTTTAGGGTGATCCGTCCAACCTTGATGACGTAATAGCGCGTCAATTTTAGGTTCACGACCACGGAAATTGACAAAAGTATCTAGTGCCTTATCTTTACCGCCTGCGGCCAGTATGGCTGAACGGAAAGCCTTGCCGGTTTCAGTATTGAAAATACCTTCATTCTCAAAGCGGTCAAATGCATCACTTGCCAGTACTTCAGCCCACTTATAAGAATAGTAACCAGCAGCATAACCACCGGCAAAGATATGACTAAAGCTGTGCTGGAAGCGATTATAGGGTACAGCTGGCACCACTGCATATTGTTCACGAATATCATCCAGAACCTGCTGAATCTGCGGGCTATTTAATGCTGGCGTCATTTTATGAATAGTAAGGTCAAATAGTGCAAACTCGACCTGACGTAAAGTCTGCATGCCAGACTGGAAAAAACGTGCTGCCAGCAGTGCCTGTAGTAACTGCTCTGGTAAGGCATCTTTAGTTTCAATATGTTCACTTAACAGGTTCAGGCTCTGCTGATCCCAAGTCCAGAATTCCATAAACTGACTAGGTAGCTCGACTGCATCCCATTCCACGCCATGTGTACCTGCTACTGAAATATTGTCGACTTCGGTGAGCATGTGATGCAGACCATGACCAAATTCATGGAATAGCGTATTGACTTCATCATGAGTGAGCAGGGCAGGTTGTGTTCCGACCGGGGGAGTAAAGTTACAGACCATGTAACATACGGGCTTTTGCAGGTGTTCGGATTGCTGCATGCGTGAACGGAATCCGCTCATCCAGGCTCCGCCGCGTTTACCGCTACGCGCATACAAATCAAAATAGAAACCGCCCAGAACTTCGCCTTGGTCTTCAAGCTCAAAATAATGTACATCGGGATGCCATGTGGCTGCTTCCCGCTCTACAATCTGGATACCATATAAACGTTCTACGATCTGGAATAAACCACGAATGACTTTAGGAGCAGGAAAGTAAGGCTTTAAATCTTCCTGAGACAGATTGAACTGTTGTTGTTTAAGTTTTTCTGAGTAGTAAGCTGTATCCCAAGGTTTAAGCTCATTCACTCCATCTGAGCCGGCTATTGCTTTAAGTTCAGCAATTTCTTTCAGAGCGGGCTTACGGGCATGTTCAGCCAGTTCAACCAGAAATTTATTCACACTGTCTACATCGGGCGCCATCTTGCTAGCCAAGGAGTACTCAGCATAGTTGTTAAAACCTAGCAGTTTTGCCATTTCCTGACGCAGACTCAGAATTTCTTCCATAATCTGGCTATTATCATATTCAGGATGGTCAGACTGCTCTGAAGCGCGTGTAGTATAGGCCTTATACAGTTCTTCACGTAACTCGCGGTCATCGGCATAAGTCATAATTGCCAGATATGCAGGCAGGTCCAGTGTTGCTACAGGCTGTTCCAGTTCACGCTGCTGTCCATACTGTTTTAGCAGCTCGATACTGCTTTGTGGTAAGCCCCTGAGCTGCTCCTGTTCAAGCGGTTTAAAATAGGCCTGCGTAGCATCTAGCACGTGATTGGAAAAATCTGAAGAGAGTTGTGATAAACGTGCAGAAATCTCTGCATAGCGTTTCTTTTCTTCACCTTCTAGAGCAACACCTGAAAGTTTAAAGTCACGTAAGGCCAGTCGAATGGCGCTTTGCTGAGCTTCTGGCAACAGGGAAAAGTCAGGGCTATCATGTAGAGCCTGATAAGTCTGATACAAGACACTATGCTGACCAAGCTCAGTATAATATTCACTTAAGGCAGGAAGTAAGGCCTGAAAAATCTCGCGTGTTTCGCTATTATTCATCACGGCATTTAAATGCGAGAGTATGCCCCAAGATTCGCTCATATTATTCTCAAGCGTATCTACCTGTTCCAGTATGTGAAGCTGTTGCTGGTGATTTTCTGGGACTTGCTGTAATTGCTTTAAAAAAGTCTGGCCATATTCAATCTGCTGTTCAATCTGCCGCTTTAAATGCTCAAGTTTGATCTGGTCAAATTGTGGCAAAGGTAAAGTTGCTTTTTCCAAAGTCATCGTTATACGCCTGATTTTCAAAATACTTGCTACTAGATGTAAGTCTTGTATAAAGGGAAATCAAGACTTGGCAGGAAAATAAGCGTGGGAATCTTGTGGCTGAGCATTAAACTTGCCTTTAAAAAAACATGATTGCAATAAAATTTTTAATAAGGCTAAAAATGAAAAGGCAAGAGATTAGCTCTTGCCATTCACCAAAATAAAGAAGATTTAATCCTGCCGTGATTTGGCATTGGACCTGCGCTTCTTATCCTTTGATTTTTTCTTGGGAGCTTCTTTGCTTACAGAAGCCTTTTCAGCAGATTTTTTTCCTGACTTCTTGGTATAAGAGCTAGGCTTACTGCTTTTATTGCGTTTTTTACGGACAGGTTGCTCACCAGAGTCATCCTTGTTGCGTACGCCGTGATTTTCTTCCCGCACCTGTGCAACGCGAGGGGCACGGCTACGCACTGCTCGTCCAGCATGAGTAAGTTGCCGAACCAGCTCAAAGTCAATTTTCCGTTCTTCAAGCTGAACACCTGCAACCTTAATTCTGACTTCATCTCCCAAGCCAAAAACCTGGCCACGAGACTGGCCAATCAGACTCTGACTCGGCTGGTCATAGACAAAAAAGTCATCTCCAAGCTGGCTGACATGCAGCATGCCATCAACGTACAGATCTTTCAGGGTAACGAACAGCCCGAATTCAGTTACAGCACTGATTATACCGTCGAATTCTTCACCTAGATGCTGCTGCATATAATGGCATTTTAGCCACATTGTTACACTACGGGAGGCTTCATCAGCACGGCGTTCTGTCTGAGAATAATGCTCACCTGCCTCAGCCAGCTGGTTGCCTGACAGGGCAAATTGTTTATGTTTCAAATGTGCTTTAATTGCGCGGTGTAACAGTAAGTCCGGATAGCGGCGGATTGGCGAGGTAAAATGAGTATAAGCTTCATAAGCCAGACCGTAATGACCGATATTTTCTGGTCCATAATAAGCCTGCATCATAGAACGTAATAACACGGCATGAATACTTGGTGCATCAATCCGGTCTTTTGTTGCTTCAATGACGGCCTGATAATCAGCCTGAGTTGGCTGCTCCGGGAAATTTAGTCCCAGAAGTTTCACATAATCTCGTACTTTCTGGGTACGTGAAAATTCTGGTGCATCATGAACCCGATATAACATTGGAATTTCATTTTTCAATGAATATTCAGCAGCTGCAACGTTAGCCAGCAGCATACATTCTTCAATCAGTTTATGTGCTTCATTACGGCTACATGGCAAAATTTCCTTAATACCGCCCAGCTCGTCAAATGTCATATATGTTTCGACAGTTTCAAATTCCATCGCATGACGTTTTGCACGTAATTCTTTCAGGACCTGATAAAGTTGGAACAGGGTATTAAGTGATTTGCGAACAGTACGATCTTCAGGGACAGCCTGGCTGTCACCGTCCAGATAGGCAGCAACCTGGGTATAGGTCAGACGTGCTTTAGAGTGCATGACTGCCGGATAAAATTCATACTGGGTAACACGGCCGGCACGTGAAACATTTAAATCACAGACCATGCACAAGCGGTCCAGATGCGGATTCAGTGAACAGAGACCATTAGAGAGCGCTTCTGGCAACATCGGCAGGACAAAATGCGGAAAATACACAGAAGTCCCGCGTTCTTCAGCTTCTTCATTCAGTGCTGTGCCCAAACGTACATAGTGACTGACATCAGCGATTGCGACCACCACTCGATAGCCACCGCCCGGACGTTTTTCTGCATATACGGCATCATCAAAATCGCGTGCATCTTCACCGTCAATTGTGACCAGAGCCAGATCACGTAAATCTACCCGGCCCTGACGGTCCTGTTCATCCGGCTCTTTAAAACTGGCTGCTTCCTTTAAAACCTCTTCAGGAAACTCATAAGGCAGCCCATATTCCAAGATGGTTTGTGGAATGATAATTTCAGTATCGGCTTTATCTGCCATTGATTGCACAATATGACCGGTAGAAAACTCTTCCCGAGTCGGATAATCATCAATGGCAACACGCACCATATCACCCAAGTTAATTTTGGCGTGATCGATCAGTTCTTTTTCCAGGGTAATCGGTTGATGCTGGTTTGGCATGGAAGGCTGAATAAAATATTCACCCTCATACATTTTCAGCTGCCCAATAATCTGCTTGACCCGGCGCTGGATTACTTCAGTAATAAAGCCCCAAGCTTTACCCTTGCGGTCAGTACTGGTCTGACGTACCCGTACCCGGTCACCATTAAAGACCAGACGAAGTTCACGTTCTGGTAAATACAAGTTATCCTGGCCATCAATCTGTGCGATGCCCATACCTTTTGTATTGATATACACTGTAGCTTCATAAGTAGGCAAGTCAGCAACCAGCTGAAACTTGAATCCATCCTTGACCAGTTGTCCATCACGTACCATTGCAATCAGGCGGTGATTAAGCGCGTCAATACTTTTTTGGTCCTGGATTTCAAAATGCTCAACCAGGTCGGCATGGGATTGCGGCGCCTGTAACTGTTCAATCGTTTTTTGAATCAAAATACGACTAGGAATAGGATTGTCATAACGTTCAGCTTCTGCTTTAGCTTCAGGATCGACCCAATTTTTCATAATTTCATTTGGCTTGACATCAGAAGATACCTTTAGCATAAGTCATGCCGGCCCGGACTGCACGTAAATGATTGCAATAATGTGTTTTATCTTGAGAATAATCGGAAACTAAGTATCTCAAAAATTATAGAGTGAGCATTTAAAGATCAGAAAAGTCTGTAAAACCCGATAAATTGCTTAAAAAATATTTAATTGAACAAAAAAGGCAGAAATTTTTTCAGTCATGGCTTGATGATTGGGAATTAAGTTTGTATTATGGCGGCTCGTTACGGTGAGATGGGTGAGTGGCTGAAACCACGTCCCTGCTAAGGACGCATACGGGCAACTGTATCGAGGGTTCGAATCCCTCTCTCACCGCCAACGATTACCTCAATGCGCTCATAGCTCAGCTGGATAGAGCACTTGGCTACGAACTAAGGGGTCGGGAGTTCGAATCTCTCTGAGCGCACCAATTTATTGGTTTAATTCCTATAAATATTTGAAGTAATTGATTGTAACGACTTGCCATTAATGGCACACAAGTACGCGCTCATAGCTCAGCTGGATAGAGCACTTGGCTACGAACTAAGGGGTCGGGAGTTCGAATCTCTCTGAGCGCACCAACTTGAACATTAAACCGCTTTATAGCGGTTTTTTTGTGCCTGAAAATAATAGATTACTACTTTAATAAATTGGCCTTTAGCTACTTTGGAAATATGAAAACTGCTTATAAAAATTTTTGATCAAGAGTTATCTGATTTTCTCCAAAACGCTTACTAACTAGGCATTCAGATAAAAGTTGTTAAAAAAGACTTATAAAATTCTGAAAAACACGTATAATGCGCAGCATCAAGTACGCGCTCATAGCTCAGCTGGATAGAGCACTTGGCTACGAACTAAGGGGTCGGGAGTTCGAATCTCTCTGAGCGCACCAACTTGATAAACAATAGAAGAAACCGCACATTTGTTGCGGTTTTTTGTATCCAAAATAACGATAAAATATTTAATAATTATCTTACTCGCTGTTTAATTTTTAAAGCTAATATTGTATTTCCACCTATGGCAGGTAATATATCATGATAGGGCAAACTGCGCATGGCCCGCAGCAGGAAAGGCGCCTGGTCATGAATTTTTACCGCACTGGTAAGCTTTAATACAGTACCCTGACCATATGCATCAAGCTGCATACCGCCTTGTATATACTTTAAGTCTCCACCCACCGCATGAAAAACATTTTGTAGTGAATTCGGGTAGTCAAAGCGCAGTTTAAAATCGAAAGGAATACTGATTACACCTAAACCGACAGAAACCTGATAATCAGCATCAAGTTGTTGTGGATTAAGCTGCTTGGTCTGTACATTTTTAATCTGACGTGGAAAGAGCGATTTAAAGCTAGGTGGCTGTAGCCAAGGTTTAAGTTGCTCCGGGCTCTGTGCAAAATACTGATAGCTGGTACTAAAACGCATAGCTTCTGTACCCTGCTGATAGGGCACTTGATAGCCCGAAAGAATAAAAGATACAGGTTCTTGAGACTGCTGGCTTAACTGGACAATTTTCTGACGCTGAGCAGTACTGAGCTGGAACTCTGGTAATATGCCTGCTTTCAGGTTTTGGGTTGTTGATATTTTATAGCGACGTTGCAAGGCTTCTAGTAAAAAGGCATTGGTAGCACCTGGAATACCAAGTTTGGCTTCTGGAATGGCATTCAGGATCTTACTGAATAAAAAACCTTTAGGCTGGTTAAGATCACCCCATTGGGTAATCGTAATTAAAGTTCTCTGGTTGCCTATATCAAACCATTCAATTTTTCCTGCACCGTAAGGAACAGGAGCATCAATTACTAAGGTGGCAATACTATTATTGCTGTATTGATGCTGCATTAATACCTGTTCTTTGAAATTGAGTACCGGAATAGGCGTGGGAATATGAATCTGATATTTGACCTGAGTAATATTGCCTTGTTGAGCTTGGATCTTCGCAGATTTAAGCGTAGGAAATAAACCGGCATAATTACGATAGTGAGTCAGCAGTTTGGCAATATTCTGGCTAGAGGTTGGAACAATTACTGCACCACTATAATATTTTCCTTGTATTTTCTGCTGGGCTTGAAATGTAGGCAGTTGAATATTTTGTTTAGGGTGAGCATAAATAAAAATACGGTCGCCTGTGAAGCCTGCAAGCGTCTGGATGTTACCTTGAAATGGTGAAAGACTGCTGGGTATCTGTTCGGTCCAGGTTATAATTTGGGCTGATACTACAGTACTAGCAGATAGCCAAAACCATACAATGAGATAAAAATATCTGTTGCTATAGAACATGCCAATCCTGTTTATCTATTTTTTATGGGACAAAGTGAAATAATATTAAGGAAAAAGGGCAGTTATCTACTATAACTTCGGACACTAAAAAGATGAGGAAATAACGTATTCTGGTGTAAGATTTAAAACAATTTGAAAGTTTTGTTGATGTGCTTATGTCTGAAGTTCAGCCTGCTGTATCTGTGCGCTATAGCCTAAATCTGGAAGAATCCCAAGATGGCTTCTCTTTGGCAACATTTGGCAAAAAACAGCTGACCCGTTTTATTACACCTCTTGTCAGCATCGCTATTGTGACATGGGGTATTTATTTAGGACCTACCGGCGTTGGCCGTTATTATGTGGCACTTGGCGTATTCTTTCTGATATTACAACTCATCATGCGTTACTGGTTTTTACCGATGATGTTCAAACGTCAGTTTATCAAGTATCAGTTTGGTAAAAGTGAGCAGGGAATCGAGCTGTTTCAGGACTATATTGAACTCTATGCAAATGGTCGCAAGCAGACTTTCCAGTATGCAGAAGTACAGCACTTTGCTATAGGCAAGCTTACTTATATGCTTGAGTTCAAGAACCGGACTGTCATTATTGTACCAAAACGGGCTTTTCTGAATGCCCAGCAACAGGCTGTATTTGAAAATACATTCAAGAAATAAATTTTATTGAACTGAAATAGAAAAGGAAGGGAAAAGCATGGCTACGCGTCCATCAAAAATTGTCTGTGTAGGCCGCAGTTATGCGGATCATGCCAAAGAGTTGGGGAACGCCGTACCTGACCATCCGGTACTATTTATCAAGCCGCCAAGCAGCTTGGTTGGACTTGAACAGGGAATCAGCTGGAATCCGGCATGGGGCGACTGTCACCATGAATGTGAACTCAGTTTACGTATAGACCAGCCATTACATAATGAAACTGATCCGCAAGAAGCTTTGAAAGCTGTTGGAGCAGTAACTCTAGGTTTGGACCTCACCTTACGAGAGTTACAAACCGAACTTAAACGCAAGGGCCAGCCTTGGGAGCGGGCCAAAGCTTTTGATGGTTCCTGTATCTTGGCAGACTGGGTAAGTCTGGAAGAAATAAAAGACTGGAAAAATATTCATTATAGCTTACAGGTAAATGAGGCATTACGTCAGGAAGGTGACACTTCATTACTGATTTTTGATATTGGTTATCTGCTTGCAGATATCAGTCAGGTATTTACACTTGAATCGGGTGATGTCGTCATGACCGGTACACCGGCTGGTGTGGCTGCATTAAAATCTGGAGACCGTCTGATCATGACGTTAAAAGGTGTTTCCCAAGATTTTACATGGAATACATTTGTTCAATAAGCAGATGGTTTTAAGTGTTAAAAAAGGCCATTTCATATGGCCTTTTTTAAGCAGATAGGTAATTTTAAATTTTATTTTCTCTCAAAAATCGTTGAAAGAGGAACAGAAAGTTTGGCAGAAAGATAGTCATCACTTTCAATGAGTACGGGGCCAAGCTTTTGCATCCATTCATCATCTGGATGAATATTGCCTACATCATTACGTCGTGGCAGTGGATACGGAAGTGCTTTATAGAAACTCCAGAAGTCAACCTGACTTAGATTACGTACCAGTACATAATCATTATTTTCTGTACGCTTGACCAGATTCTGCTCTTCCAGCATAGCTACATAAGCGGGCCAGCGACCTATTTCCCCCCGGCCCAAGATATTCATAGCTTCTTTTTCAGTAACCGTTTCCCCCAGTTTCTGTTTTCGATAAAACAGATCCAGAACATCCAGCAGCATCAATACCGGATGACGTGTCTGGCCATAGCGAGAATGAAACGCAGTAATCGCAAAACTGACCTCAACCCCTAAAAGTACAATATTCCAAGACAGGTAAATCCATAACAGGAAAATAGGAATTGCGGCAAAGGCACCATAGACAATTTCATAACTGGTAAAATTGGACATAATGGTGCCAAACAAGTTCTTGAGCATTTCAAAAACAATTGCACTGAATACGCCGGCCAAGGCAGCAGCAATCACAGGTACATTGCGGTTGGGTATAGTCCAGTAAATAATAAAGAAACCAGCAATCGTCAATGCAATGGAAAGCAATGACAGGAGAAACGCGCCATCCATTTCATAGCCTGCAAAGTTATTGCTTAAAATACTTAAAGAAGCCAACGCAGATGAGATGACAAAAGCACTGCCAAGCACAATGGGCCCTAAAGAGATAATTGTCCAATAACGCATAAACCCGACAATGCCTCCCCGCGTTTCTTTAACACGCCAGATCCGGTTAAATGCGGTTTCAATGGTACTTAACATCATGATGGTTGTGACAAAGAGGAACAGCACCCCGATGACAGTCAGATTACTAGACTTCTCGGTAAAAGCATTGAGCATCTTGTCAAATGCAATCGTGCTTTTAGGCAGAAAATTGCTATAAATAAGCTGCTGCAACTGCTGACGCGCTGGTTCCAAGGCCTGAATAGAGGAAATAATGACCAGAAATACGGTCAGCATGGGCACAATCGCAAAGAGCGTGGTATAGGTTAAAGAACCTGCCAGCTCTCGACAACGGTCTGCTTCAAAACGGCGAATGACAAACAGGATAAATTTGAACCAAGTTTTGTCATAGAACGGAAGCTTCTTTAAAAAATTCAACATAAAAATAAAATCTCGATTTTTTTCATGATCTTTATGTAATTCGTTGTTCCAGCTTAGCAAAAACTTAAAGAAATACCGTATAGTTTTCTTTTTAGCTAAACTCTAAAAGTGTATGCAAGCTTATATTCTTGTTTTTTATTACAGTAAATATGGTTCTACCCGAGATATGGCGCATTTAATTGCAAATGGTATCGAAGCCACCGGTATGAATGTAAAGATCCGTACGGTCCCACAATTGGCGACAGTAGTCACAGAAGCTGCACCGAGTATTCCTGCAGAAGGCGATATCTATTGTACGCTAGATGAGCTGGCTAACTGTAGCGGTCTGGCTCTTGGTTCACCTACCCGCTTTGGTAATATGGCCAGTGAGATGAAATATTTCTGGGACCAAACAACCAGTTTATGGCTGAGCGGAGCATTGCATAACAAACCTGCCTGTGTATTTAGCTCGAGTGGTTCTATGCATGGTGGGCAGGAAAGCACTTTGCTGAGCATGCTGCCTCCACTTTTCCATCATGGTATGATGATTATAGGGCTTAGTAATGACCATCCGGCGCTCTCAAATACTAAATCTGGGGGTACACCTTATGGTGCCACACATGTGAGTGGACCACGCCATGACCAAGGGTTGACTCAGGAAGAAAAAGATTTGTGCTTCGCCCAAGGTAAAAGGCTTGGAGAGATTGCTCTTAAACTGCAGCCATAAAAAAGAGCGCTAATGCGCTCTTTTATTGTCAAAGAAGCTTATTCCTGAACAAAAACTACTTTGCCATCTGCTAGTGACTGTACACGGGCTAGTGACTCGACACGATATCCTTTTTCAAGTAAGACATCGCGGCCAGGCTGAAAAGACTTTTCAATTACAATCCCGACCCCGACAACTTCAGCACTGGCTTGATGAATCAGGTCAATCAGACCTAAAGCCGCCTGGCCATTCGCCAGAAAGTCATCAATGACCAGTGCGCGGTCACTTGAGTTTAGATGTTTGTTTGAAATCGCAATTGTACTTTCAGTCTGCTTGGTAAATGAAAAAACTTTAGAACGGTATAAGTCATCTTTTAAAGTTAATGACTGATATTTACGGGCAAAAATTACAGGAACACCCAGTTCTAAACCTGCCATGACTGCAGGAGCAATACCAGATGCTTCAATCGTGATAATTTTGGTGATGCCTGCATCTTTAAAGCGGGCAGCAAACTCTTTACCAATTTGCTGCATCAATACAGGATCAATTTGGTGATTTAAGAACGCGTCCACTTTTAAGACTTGATCAGATAGAACGATACCTTCACTTAAGATTTTCTGTTCTAGTGCATGCACGGGAGAATTCCTCTAGGGGCGGATGCTTTTTCAAGCAAAAGCGTATTTTAAAAAGCATCCGCAAAAATGCAAGCTGAAATTGATCAAATTACTTAATTTGTTGGTCCTTTATAACCTGTTAATAACAGGCCATAGGACGTTTTACCATCTTGATGGGTAACTTTAACCGGTAAGTAATCTAATTTTGGGGCCAGCCAGAAAACTGTATTTCGCTCGGCCTTGTCATGTTGCATCCGTACTTTAATGGTGCTGAATGTACCATAAGAGGTTTTCACCTGTTCAGTACCTTGCCTAACAAACTTACGGTTTTCCACTTCTTTGGCATCAGCAATTGGATAGGTTGACTTTAAACCTGAGCCTTTTAAATCTTCCCGAATCTGTAATTCGGCATTTAGCTCATCGAGTACCCCAGATTGCCAGGCAAAAGAACGGGACTTATCATCTTTTTGCGTTTTGATAAGTTTGGTGCCCGGATTAAACTGGATGCTCATTTTGTCATTATGTACTAAAATTTTGCTGGTCCGGTTAAAGCTGTCAGAGATAATCTTGTTATTGTTAAAGCTAAAACGGCTGGTTTCGGTGGCTGATGCAATAGCGCCCGCCTTTGCGGCAAAGGTGTACACCCACTGGTTACCGTTCTTACTTAAAGTCCGGGTCGCTGTACCCATATTCTTATCATTATAAGAAAATTGATAGCTGGCTTGAAAGGGACTCATGGCGAGAGCATGACTTGAAAAACCGGAAAATAACAGCGCCGTGGTCATACCAGTCGCTAAGGTCAGGGTTTTAAACAGGGTAGTTGCCATAAGTGTGGGGATCCTTTTACAGAAACAGGTTGCATCAAAGAAACATAACTTATTTTTCATCTAGTATTATGCTCTTCAATAATGAAGAAGTAATAGAAATAGGCTACTTAACTGTATCAGTATGTAGGTTTTTCACAGTTCAGCTTAAATATAAGATATTTTAAAGTCTATTTTTGTTGAAGTGGCGTCACATGGGTAGCTTCAATATCATCTTCTATTTTCTGCATTTGGGCATCGCGCATAGACTTATGCAGAATAGCCCGCATATTAACATTCCCAACCAGAACCAGTTCTGCTTCACGTAACAGCCCCTGATTTACATTGATTTTATCCAGTGTTTCCAGAACCGAACGGCTTTTGCCCAACCACTGATTCAAATCCAGATATAACAGGTCATCTTTAACTTGCACAATATTAAAACGCTCCAAGATAGAACCTAAAGGGTCTTTTCTTAAAATTTTCTGGTAAAAGAAGAGAGCGGCATTAAATCCGATTTTTATAAATACATTTTTAAATTTGGCCTCAATCACCTGCGTGTCACTGATCTGCTCAAAAATCAGAAGCTGGGTGTTTTTATTGAGTTCCATCTGTAGCAGTTTTAAGTCAACAGACAGGGTGGTATATAAACCCTTTACTTCCAAAGTGGCGTACAGTCTGAGCCAGTCATCATGCACATCAGCATGCAAATCCTGCAAAAGTTTAACATTATTGGTGACATAACGTTCAAAAGTGGCATTCAAAAAAACTTGAGACAAGGCAAACTCACGCTCTTCTTCAATAAATCCCTCTGCTTTTTGATATACTTGACGTATACGTTTAGAAATATTGGAAATTAGCGTTCTAGGCATAAAAATGATTCCAGATGGAGAGTTCTTTTTCGTTCAGTTGCAATCTTGACGGGACGTAAGAAAATTTCAAGCTTGAATCCTGCAGTTAGCTGAATTTAATCGCGTCATTTTTAATGTTGAGTATGAAGATTGGTGACTGGGGTGACAAGTCCATAAGTTTAATAATAACTTTGTATTGATGTTATTTTCTACTTCTTTCTAAACCGACTTCAAACCAAAAGAGTCTGGCTGGTAAAAAGTCATATGTTGAAAAAAATAATTTTACCTGGTGGGATAGGTCTGGCTTGGTGGCAGGATCCGATTTTTATGGGTGCTCTGTTGCTGGCTGTCATTTTACATTCGGCGATTTTAACTCTGCATTTTGCAATGCCAGATCCAGAGGCTGCTGCCAGTAAGGAAATCGCTGTCAGCATTCGTCCGAGTTCTGAGCAGGTCAAAGATGCCGACTATCTGGCACAGGCAGACCAGCAGGGTTCAGGCCGCTTTCGAGAGGCTCACCGTATCTCAAGCCAGCTACCGGCCAGTTCACAACAACAGAGTGCGGGTGAGCAGCAGCAGGAGACTTTACAGCAGATGCACCAACAGCCTCAAATACAGTTTGAAGACAAAGTCCTGATGACAATCATGAGCTGGCGCAAAGAAGCGGAGCAAAACCAGCGTAAAAAGGCTTTAGAAGAATTACAGAGGCAGTTTCAGGCTAAGGCAGCAACGGCTGCCAGTCTGGAAGCCCAGTATTTACAGCGTCAGCAGGATTTCAGCCGTCAGCAGCGTATCAAAACGGTGGATGGAATACAGGCCAAGCAGGATGCAGCAGCTGCCTATCTGGACAAGTTCCGTGAAAAAGTTGAACTCTATGGTAACCGCTATTATCCGCAGCAGGCTAAGGCTGAGCGCCTAACAGGAGAAGTGCAGCTTATGGTCATCCTGAATGCTCAAGGCGGGATACGTGCAATCCGGTTATTGGAAAGTTCAGGACATACCATTCTAGATGAGGCAGCTAAGGCTTCTGTACGTAAAGGTGCGCCATTTGGGCGATTTGATGCAGGTATGAAAGATATTTCTGAACTACGCATTGTACGGACGTGGCGATTCGACCCGGCCGAGGCTGAATTCGAAGTAAAATAAATTAAAGGTTTCGTATTAAGGATTAGAGTTCAGTTTCGGCCGGTAATAAGTTCCCTGCTCACGGCCATCTGCCCAGACAGCTTTGAGTTTTTCATCAGCAAGATAAAGAGAACTTGGAAAAATCTGAAGCTGTTTTAAGAATTTGGCTTCAGGTTTGAGACCGATACACTCTCCGGTTTTCCACCAGATACCTTCTGCATATTGGTCCAGGCTACCGACTGCCAGCATCCATTTAAAATGACCATTTTCTTCCAGTAGCAATTCAGAGCCAACTTCCATGACGCCGCTGAGATAATAATGTCCACTCCATGTTTTATCTTTAGACTGAAACTCAGACTGCGGACAGCTGCTCTGCACAGTAACAGGTTGTTCTGCAAAAACTACAGGCATAAACATTGTACTGGTCAACAGGGCAGTAATTTGCATGAGTAGTTTCATAGTTATTATTCCTGCCAAGTTTGTAATTATTAAAATAGCTTACTTTAATTTATTCTTCCTGATAAGGATTATTCAGGCCAAGCTTGGCCAGAATTTCAATTTCCAGTGCTTCCATTTCATCGGCATCTTCATCACTGATTTCGTGGTCATAACCTAACAAATGTAATGTGCCATGGACCAGCATATGTGTGAAATGCTCTACGGGTACTTTCTGCTGCTCGGCAGCTTCTTGTAATACGACCGGAATACAAATCACCAGATCACCCAAAGGCCGGGCTGCCAGCATGGGTAAAATTTCTTCCGGAATTTCACTCGGGAAAGATAAGAC
Source organism: Acinetobacter sp. UNC436CL71CviS28 (assembly GCF_000620525.1). Classification (NCBI taxonomy): domain Bacteria; kingdom Pseudomonadati; phylum Pseudomonadota; class Gammaproteobacteria; order Moraxellales; family Moraxellaceae; genus Acinetobacter; species Acinetobacter sp. UNC436CL71CviS28. The sequence continues at coordinate 11,981 of NZ_JIBB01000001.1, read as the reverse complement.
ATTGGTAGGTTTGTCTTTCCGGCGGTATTCCAGATTCAGCTGTTGACTTTGATCAAGGTCAACACAGGCAATTCCAATTTCGCAGTCCTGTTTAACGTCAAGATGACGAAGAGTGGTTTCAATCACTTTTTTAAGATAAGCACGTTTGAGCACCAGTTCAGGCGCTACAAACGTTTGTTGCAAAGAGAGACTAAGTTTCAAAATAAACCTTAAATGTTGTCTGGTGTTTCTGATTGATGCTGTGCATCTGCAGCAGTATCATTTTCATTTACAAGTGCTTCTTGACGTGCCTTGCGCTCAGCACGTGCTTCAGCACTCAGCCGGGACTGTTCACTGTCCCAGCCTTCATATGCTTCTACAATTTTTTGTACCAACTGGTGGCGTACTACATCACGTGAATGAAAGCGGGTAATATGAATTTCCTTAATCGGTTCCAGTACCCGCAAAGCATGGGCTAGTCCTGATTGCTGTCCACGTGGTAAATCTACCTGAGTAATGTCTCCGGTAATTACTGCACGCGAACCAAAACCCAGACGGGTCAGGAACATTTTCATCTGTTCTGGCGTGGTGTTCTGTGCTTCATCCAGAATGACAAAAGAATGGTTCAGGGTTCGACCACGCATATAAGCAAGTGGGGCAACCTCAATGACCTGCCGTTCGATGAGTTTGGCAACCTTCTCGAAACCGAGCATTTCATACAGTGCATCATAAAGAGGGCGAAGGTAAGGATCAATTTTCTGGCTTAAATCACCCGGCAGGAAGCCCAGCTTCTCACCTGCTTCTACCGCCGGACGGACCAAAAGAATTCTCTGGATTTCATTACGTTCCAGCATATCGACTGCAGCAGCAACCGCCAGATAGGTCTTACCTGTACCAGCAGGACCGATACCAAAAGAGATATCACTTTGCAAAATGCGCTGCACATAACGTTTCTGGTTGGCACCGCGTGGATTGATCCGGCCTTTTCGGGTCTGTAACCAGACACTGTCGAGGCCGGTATGTTCCTGCTCGGTATCATCCATCAGCTCGCGCTCGGTCTGACTGCCTTGAATCATCATATGCAGTACATCGGCACTGATCTGCTGCGAAACCTCGGCTTCTTCATGCAGTCGCTGTAACAGGCTTTCTGCCCGTTCAACTGCATCGATTTCACCATCTACAAAGAAGCTATCACCACGATGGGTAACTTTGACATCCAGACGCTGTTCAATCTGTTTCATATGTCCGTTATAAGCACCTAACATGCTCTTAAGGCGTTCCATAGAAATGCCAGGGAAACTTACTGTACGTCGAATCGCTGCAGTCAAGAGAAATCCTTTAAGTAATTTTTGTCGTTCCCCTTACATTACGCCACGTCAGGCTCAAGATTCAAGAGTTCTCCGTAAACTAAATTTAAAGTTTTAATTTCGGTAATTTCAATCTCGGCAAAACGTCCCACCCAAGCCGGGTCTCCGATAAAGGTAACCAGACGGGTATTATCGGCTGTACCGACTAGCAAGTTCGGATCCCTTTCTGAAATATTTTCAATCAGAACACGTTGAATCGTTCCTTGCATGGCATTTGTTTTTGCAATACTGGATTGCTTGATCCATTGCTGAACACGTGCTAAACGCTCTTTTTTCACTTCTTCCGGTGTGTCATCGGCCAGCTCTGAGGCTGGTGTACCAGGACGTTTGGAATAAATAAAGCTATAAGAGTGGTCAAAGTCCATTTCCTGAATAAACTGATAAGTTTCTTCAAAATTCTGATGAGTCTCGCCTGGAAACCCAATAATAAAATCACTTGATAAATGCATATCGGGACGGACTTTACGAAGCTTGGCTATTTTTTCAATATAAACATCAATAGTATGGTTACGCTTCATTGCCTGAAGTACGTCATTTGAACCACTTTGTACCGGCAAATGTAGGTGTGAGACCATTTGTGGCAAGTCGCGGTAACACTGAATCAGATCATCATTAAATTCTAGCGGGTGTGAAGTGGTATAACGAACCCGGCCAATACCCGGAATTTCGGCCACCAGACGCAGCAGGTCAGCAAAGGTACAGATAGTGCCTTCGAAAGTCTCTCCACGATAGCCATTTACGTTCTGGCCAAGCAGATTGATTTCGCGAACGCCTTTTTCTGCCAGACCAGCAATCTCGGCCAGTACATCATCCAGCGGACGTGAAACTTCTTCACCACGGGTATAAGGAACTACACAAAACGAACAGTATTTTGAACAGCCTTCCATGATTGAAACAAAAGCTTTATAGCCTTCTACGCGTGGTTCGGGCAAAAAGTCAAATTTTTCAATATCCGGAAAGGAAATATCAACCAGCTTGATCTTCTCTTTCTTTGGCTTCTCAAGCTGGTCTATATGCTGGTCCAGCATTTGCGGTAAACGGTGCAGGGTTTGCGGGCCAAATACCATATCGACATAAGGCGCACGCTTTTGAATATTATCGCCTTCTTGGGAGGCCACACAGCCACCCACACCAATCACCAAGTCAGGATTCTGGTCTTTCAGCTTACGCCAGCGGCCCAGCTCACTAAACACTTTTTCCTGTGCTTTTTCACGGATTGAACATGTGTTCATCAGCAGGATATCGGCATCAGCCGGATTGCTGGTCAGGATATAGCCATGTGAGTCGCCTAAAAGGTCTGCCATACGGTGACTGTCATACTCATTCATCTGACACCCTTGCGTTTCAATATACAGTTTTTTAACTGGCATATTATCGGCAGGGGTGTGCTGTGGCTGGGTAACAGTGTTTTCTGAGGCAGCTTTGGCACCATTTGGAATGAAGGTTTGAACCGTCATGTAGGCTCCTAAAGGATAATGATCAGATAACCGGCCTGAATATACATAAATCAACCGGTAAAGGGATTTTTAAGGTCGCACATTTTAACAGTATTTTTAACTAAAGCCCTAAAAATAAATTCAGTTCAGTTTACGTTGATTTTACAGACAAAATTACTTTTGAATTAATGAGAGGTGAATCATGAGTTTACATAACACAACAGTAGTCATCATAAAGAATAATTAAACTATCGGTCCGGAACTGGGTTTTGCAGCTGGAAAAGGGCGGGTATGCATCTCAAGAAAAATAATTCATTAAGTAAATATGGATTAAAAAACAAAAGTTTTCAGCGCCTCTTGCTTGGAAGCTTGATGAGTGTATTCGGTATACATTGTAGCCAAGCTGCTGACGAGCAGTTTAATGATGCCTTAAGGGCTGCCAATGCGGGTAATGTTGCGCTGTTAGATCAGTATCAGGCTGCTATGCAAAATGATGTACTTGGCTATTATCCGGAATACTGGAAATTAAATACCAATCTGGGTTTTCAGTCGCCTTCAGCAATTATTAGCTTTGCCCAGCGGTATCCGCAGGCTGCCATGACCGAAAAACTTGCCGCTGACTATGTAGAAGAAAAAGTAAAACAGGCTGATTATGCCAATGCCCAGCCAGTTTTGGCTTATGTGACCAATCCTGACCGTGCAGAAAGCTGTGCGGTTGCCCAGGTGCGGGCTAAGACTGGCGACCCTCTGGTCTTCGCCGAGTATAAGGATATATGGTTTACTACTGAATCGCAGCCTGATTCCTGTACCGGTTTGGGGCGTATGATGCTGGCCAGCCCATTAATGACTGCTCAAGATCGCCAGCAGCGTTTATGGGGACAACTACGGGCAGGACAGTCGGGTCAGGCGCTGACAACTGCACAAACTATTGGGCTACCTTTATCATTGCCCCAGCTGAACCAGATTCAGGCTAATCCGCTTAATTATTTATGGTCTGCACCCAAAGGGACTCCAACCGATCATGCTTATCTGATTTTTGCCTTGGGACGCTTGGCCAATAACGAACTGGAAACAGCGTTATCTTCGGTAAAACGCGCGGCTGAGGGTACGCCTGCCGATGTACAACGCTATTTGTATCGCACAGTAGGTTATATTGGCGGTACTACTGTCATGAAGAATAATTTTAATCGGGAAGTCCTGAATGCTTTAGATACTAGCTATGGTTATCCATTTACCCCTGAAGAAGCAGAAATCTATGCGCGCCAGGCGATTCGCTTTGGAGCGTGGGAGAGTGTAATCCGTGCTATTGATAGTATGACAGTCACCCAGAAACAAGAAGACCGCTGGCAATACTGGCTGGCCCGTAGCGTGGAAAAACGAAATGACAGTGGTTCACGCCAGACAGCACGAGCTATCTATAGTAAATTAGCCCAGGCAGGCGATGATTATCATAATCTGTTAGCAAAGGATCAGTTGGGTCAAAGGTACAGCAGTGTGCCGGGTAATCAGCAACCTTCTAGCCAAGACATGCAGAGGCTGAACCAGAATATCCATTTTAACCGTGCGTTTACCTTGCGCCGTATTAATGCACCAGATAGCTATATTAACCGTGAGTGGAACTGGGCAGTACGTCAGGCATACCTGAAGCAGGATGATGGTTTATTACTCGCTGCGGCGAAACGTGCTCATGATATGGGATGGTACGATCGGGCAATCTATGCCGCAGAACGTACAGTGAGACAGCATAATTACACTTACCGTTATGCTACTCCACATCAGGGTACAGTGGTGAGTCATAGCCGCAATGTGGGAGTAGATCCAGCTTGGGCTTATGGGCTTATGCGTCAGGAAAGCCGTTTTGTATCTTCTGCACGTTCACATGTTGGAGCTGGCGGATTGATGCAGATCATGCCGGATACAGCACGACTGGTCGCCCGGCAAATGGGCGAGAGTTATAACCCGGCTGCCCTGACTGATATGAATACCAATATCCGCTACGGTACTTATTATCTGTCCATGATACAAAATCAGCTCAGTAATAACCCTGTATTGGCAACGGCTGGCTATAATGCCGGTCCGAACAGGGCTAAGCGCTGGCAGCCTGAATTTCAGAGTCTGACTGCTGATCAATATACGGAAGCCATTCCGTTACTTGAAACCCGTGACTACGTTAAAAATGTCATGGCAAATGCAACTCATTATGGAGTGCTATTGGGGCAAGGACCACAATCTATTCAGAACCGGATGAAAGTAATACCGGTCAGGAATACACCATAAGGGTCTGGTGAATTAATGTGTTACTGCAATTTATAGCTAGTTTTTCAATGAAGAATATAAGTCTAAAGGCAACCTCTTCTTTTGCAGCTGCCGGATGTGTAACTGCTGTGATCGGGTTGTGTAGTTCTCCGGCCTTTGCTGCACCAGCTTTGCAGGGGTCTGTGATGCGTGTGCAAATGACACCGGCAGTATGTGCACTGGACTCATCCAGACAGAAAACCCGCCAGTGTCTGGAAGGGTATTCATTGACGATTGCCGGTTTGCTGCCTGAAACAACAGAAGAAGACTGTACAACCAGTTCTTCTGCAAATCTGTCACCCATTCAGGCAAACGTTGTGTCGCGTATTATGCCGGGTGAAAATAGCCGTGCTCAGTTATGGCATAGCGTAGGAGGGTGTTTGCCAATGAATGCCAGCCAGTATTTCCGTACCATTATTAATTATGCCGAACGCTTAAAAATACCTGCCGATCTGACCGGCTCAGTCAGTCGTCAAATGCAAAATAATTCATTAAAACAGCAGTTTTTAAAACTGAACCCTGCTTTGCCAAATAATGGAATACGCTTTAGTTGTGAAAGTTTAAGAGGCACACCTGTCTTGACAGAGGTTCAGGTATGTTACCGGGTTAATGGGCAGTATAAACAGTGCTCAAGTGAAGTCGTCTCCAGTTGTCCAGGTAGCTTTACCGTAAAAGGGGCATATTAAACAATTATTTGATGCTTAAAGATAATCTGTAAGTATGAAAAGGATTTCATTTATATTTCCTATCAGACTTTAGGGGAAATCCATTCTCTTTTACATGCATCTGTCAGACGATTGGAGTACAATCTTTGCCGTTTATGTTTATTAAGATTAGATAGAACAGCTATTTAATCATTATGACGATCCTCAATTGGAGATAATTACATGAAGCAACCTGTTCGCGTTGCCGTTACTGGCGCTGCTGGTCAAATTGGTTACAGCCTGTTATTCCGTATCGCAAGCGGCGAAATGCTGGGTAAAGACCAACCAGTTATTCTTCAATTATTAGAAATTCCTGTTGAGAAAGCTCAACAAGCGCTGAAAGGCGTAATGATGGAACTAGACGACTGTGCTTTCCCATTGTTGGCGGGCATGATCGGTACTGATGATCCTAAAGTAGCATTCAAAGATGCTGACTACGCACTTCTTGTGGGTTCACGCCCACGTGGTCCTGGTATGGAACGTGCTGACCTGCTTAAAGTGAACGGTGAAATCTTCATCGGTCAAGGTCAGGCGCTTAACGAAGTGGCTAGTCGTGACGTTAAAGTATTGGTTGTAGGTAACCCTGCAAACACCAATGCTTACATCGCAATGAAATCTGCTTCAGATCTTCCAGCGAAAAACTTTACAGCAATGCTACGTCTTGACCACAACCGTGCCTTGACTCAGCTTGCTCAAAAAGCAGGTGTTGCAGTTTCTGACATCGAAAACATGACTGTTTGGGGTAACCACTCTCCAACCATGTATGCTGACTATCGTTTTGCAACTGTGAACGGCGAAAGCTTGAAAGACAAAATCAACGATGCTGAATGGAACAAAGACGTATTCCTTCCAACTGTTGGTAAACGTGGCGCTGCGATTATCGAAGCGCGTGGCCTGTCTTCTGCTGCTTCTGCTGCAAATGCTGCTATCGACCATATGCGTGACTGGGCACTTGGTACAAACGGCAAATGGGTAACAATGGGTATTCCTTCTGATGGATCTTACGGCATTCCTGAAGGCGTAATGTTTGGTTTCCCTGTAACCACTGAAAACGGTGAATACAAAATCGTTCAAGGTCTTGAAATCGACGAATTCAGCCGTGAGCGCATTAACGTAACTCTGAACGAACTTGAAGAAGAGCGCGCAGCAGTTGCTGATATGCTTAAATAATCTATTTTTTAGATTGATAAAAAGCGCCTGTCATAGGCGCTTTTTTTATAGTCATCTTTAGATTTATCACAAAAGATAACAAGAATACATCGGCCTGTAGCCCTAATTTTCTGCGTATTTGTTAGTTTATAGATTGATGAAATAACAAATAGGAGTCAAGTTATGGTACTCGAACAACAACCCACTTTAGAATTATTATTTGAGCAATTAGGCTTACCTTCAGATGAAGCTTCTATAGACCAGTTTGCAAAAGATCATCAGCTTCCTTCTGATGTAATTTTACCAGAAGCAGATTTCTGGACACAGGGGCAGAGTTCTTTCCTGCGTGAACACTGGCATCAGGATGATGAATGGATTGTGATTATTGACAAGCTGAACCAGATGCTGCACGTTGAAGACGATAAAAATCCTAAGCATCCTGAATAAGAAAAAAGGCTCTTCTGTGAAGAGCCTTTGATTTCAATCAATGAACACGCGACTGAAGCAGTTTCATAAACCAGTCCTCATTACGCACAGCCTGAAAGGCAAAATGTTGTCGTAATGTTTCCCGATCAAACTCTTGAGTCTTGGTATATTTGCTCAGCCAGTGCCGGGTAAGAGCCAATTCATTTTTAGCAACAGATGCATAGCCTAAAATCAGAAAAATTTCACCATGCTCATAATGTGCCAATGGTTTTAAAATCTGCTGGGCAATTAAGGCAAAATGCGCTTCACGATTCAATTCAAAGAAAACCATATAAGCTTTAGCTAGCTGAATCGAGAGGTCAAGGTAAACCCTTAACGGCATTTCTTCATATTCCAGGCGGCCTTGTTCAAGAATGACAATAGCCTCCTGTAAGAAATGAACCTGTTCCTGACGATGATTGCTGCGATTTACCAGTTCCATGCGTAACTGCCCACGCTCAAGCGCCAGTTCAGGCGTACTGCATGACAAGAACAATTGATCTGTTTCACCGATGCGGGCTATCAGTTGCTTGGTATCTTCTAGCATTCGCCATTACTCTTATAAATATTAAGTTTATATATGAGGCTGGTTTTACAGATTTAAAGCGACCGGCCCGGCCTTTACCATAACACCGGTCCACTACGTAGCCATGCAGTAATAGACAGGCGCTGTTGTTGCGCCTTTAAGACTTCATGCAAAAGATCACTTTGAAAAATCACCAATCGATTGGGTGTGGGTTCAATAATATGCCAATCCTGATGTACATCCTGTAAGCGCAACTGCCCACCCCAGTGACTCTGCCATTGTTCATGTAAGTAGTAAACAGCAGAAAAAACCCGATCATTTTTTTGTTGGGGATTATCACGGTGTAAAGTATAAAACTCGCCAGCATTATAACAGGCGAAGTGAGCTTCAACTTCACGAATACTGGTAAAGAATGCCCGGTTAAGTGTGATAGCCAGTTGTTGCAAGGTGTTTATATGTTGCTGTGCAATAGGCAAATTCTCATTGATCCATAAAATATGGTCACTGCGGATTTGCGTAACCACTCCGTTTTGAACAGCAGCTTCCCGAAAACGATTAATATTTTCAGTACATTCTTCTACTAAATCATGCAAATAAGCTTGCTCATAGGCTCGATCAATAACTGCAAAACCATGTTGATGTAAATCACTGATCACTTGGTCAAGAGCCCAGGATTGCGGTAGAAGAACGTCTTCCATATCACCTCGAAAAAATAAGGATAAAAAGTAAGGGATTATTTTAGAATAAGAGAAGTTCCTTAAAGAAACATTTTTTCATGCTAAAATGCCTATTGAACTAAGGAATTAATGCAAAAATGAATTACCGTCACCATTTCCATGCAGGCAACTTTGCCGATGTTATGAAACATGTACTGTTGCTGCAATTGTTGACACGCCTGAATAGTAAAGACAAGCCTTATCGTTATATCGATACGCATGGCGGCGCGGGTCAATATGATCTGTCGTCTGCACCTGCACAAAAGTCTGGTGAATTTCTGACAGGTATTCACCGTTTGGTCAAGCTGGATGACTCAGTCAAGCGTAATGCACCAGAAGGCGTACAGCAATACCTGAAACTGGTTGAAAGTATGCGTAGCCAGCAGGGTCAAGGAGCTTATCCGGGCTCACCATGGTTTGCATTACAGGGAATGCGTGATATTGATAAAGCCACAGTGTTTGAAATGCAACGGGATATATTTCAGCAGTTACGTGACAATATTCGTGATTCACGTGCTGGGCTGCATGAACGTGATGCTTATGAGGGACTACTGGCCGTTATTCCACCGAAAGAAAAACGCGGTCTGGTCATGATTGATCCGCCTTATGAATTAGAACGTAAAGATTTTCCGCAATTGGTAGAGCTTTTACAGAATGCCTATAAAAAATGGCCGACGGGCGTATTTGCCGTGTGGTATCCGATTAAGGATCGCGCCATGATTGAGCGTTTTGAAAAGAAAATGATGAAGACCGGTATTCGCCGGCAGCTCATCTGTGAAATCTGTGTATGGCCGGATGATACGCCAGTCGGTTTAAATGGTTGTGGTTTACTGGTCATTAATCCGCCTTGGAAGTTTTCTGAAGATGCCGATGAGGCACTACAATGGTTGTTTCCACATCTGCGCATGCAGGAAATTGGCGGACATGCGGCAGTACGCTGGCTAGTTGGTGAATAATCTGTATTTTACCGTAAATTGGATAAGGTCATAGTTAGGACGTATAAGAATGACAAATATACCTAAGCCTGAACGGGATGATAATTCTCACGACTCATTTGATGGAATTACCTTTGAAGTAGTCGAAGAAGAGCATACTCATGAAGGGCAGAAAATAAGGCGTCGTGGAATTTATCTATGGCCGAACCTAATTACGACCGCAGCTTTACTTGCAGGGTTCTATTCAATAGTCGCGAGCATGAATGGAGTCTATAGTCAGGCCATTTATGCGATTTTTATTGCTGCGCTCTTAGATGGTCTGGATGGACGGGTAGCACGTGCCATTGGTGCACAAAGTGCTTTTGGTGAACAATTTGACTCATTGTCTGACCTGCTGGCTTTTGGCGTAGCGCCTGCAATGCTCATGTATAGCTGGAGTCTTAATGATCTTGGTCGTATTGGTTTAGCTTGCTGTTTTGTCTATACCGCTTGTGCCGCCTTCCGGTTAGCCCGTTTCAATGTGCAGATCGGAGTAGTCGATAAGCGTTATTTTATCGGGATTGCAAGTCCGTTGGCTGCAATCATTGTGGTTTCATTAATCTGGGTAGGAATAGATTTTCCAGCGATTTTTGATCTGCAGGACCGGGGAATTCAAGCCACCAATGCTGTCCTGATGCTGATTATCGGAATCCTGATGATTTCTAATATCAAGTATTACTCATTTAAACAGATGGATCGCAAACGTGTACCTTTTGCAGTCATGCTTCCTGTTGTTTTGATTCTTGCAGCAATTACGTACAATATACCTGTTGGAATACTGACTGTTTCTATTATTTATGCATTATCAGGTTTCATTACAACATTTTTGGCCCGAAGACATCAAAGTCGTATTATAACCTAACCAAATCAGGGGGTTCAGTATGGTTAAATTGATTACGTCGTTGAATCAATCACAGCAGCTGAACCCTAAATCATTTTCTAAACTGAACTTGGCTTATCATCCGCCTAAAGGCCGTTTTAAAATTATCCATCAGGGTCTGATTCTACCCAATCTGCCTGCTCCATTTCATTATCTTAATTTTATAAGTCTTATCGGTCAGCCCCGAATCCCCGTATTTTTAAATCAAAGTGCCATTCTTGAGCAGGCGCTCGATACTGCAACAGTTTTGGTCAGCTCCAGTCCACATATGGTGGGGCAACTTAAAAGTTACTCTATAAAAGAACAGTGCCTTTTTAATTCTGATAATTTTTCCTTTGCAGATATTGATCAAGTATCTGGTGAATTACCTGCATTGCGAATCAAACACCAGTCACCCGAGTTTTCTATAGATTTAAATGTGGTGACTCTGCCTGTTCTTTCTCAATTTATAAAAATAAAATGGGGCTTATTCGAGCACTGGTCTTTGCTTTGCCAGTGTAAAGGCGAAGTTTACTACCAAGAACAGCGTTATTTAATTGAAGGAACCGGTAGCTTTGAATATGCCCGTGCTGCCAATATACCCGTAATTACCTGGTGCTTTTTTACCTATCAGGTTATTAATCTGAGTCCGTCCTTACAAGTTCTGCTTCTACAAATCCGTAATAATTTTAATCAACTTGTTCAATCACATCTTTATGTGCGTGATATAGCTGGAGACATGGAGCTCCATGACAAAAATGTAATATTCAAAGTAGACCGTGTTTATCCTAAAGTGACTACACCTAATGGTAAAGAGATGTACTTGCCTAGAGAATTTTCTTGGTGCGTAGAACATGAAGGACAAATATTATTTGAATTGCATGCACAAAGCCGAGGGGATTTCAAATTTGGTTTGGCAGCAGGCTATGTCGGAAGCTTTCGTTATCAGGCTCATTGGGAGGGCGAAAGCTATGAAGGCGAGAGCGGTTATATTGAATATATTGACTGCCGACCTTTGCGTTGGCAGGAAAAAAATGAACAGGATAAAATACTGGATCAGTTAAGTGTGGCTGAGCCGTGTATACTTAAGAAATAAAAAAAAGCCGGGTTTTTGCCGGATAAATAACCAGCCGATCACTTTTTTATAAAATACCGCTTGCGTTGGGAAATAAATGGCCTATAATGCACATCCATCGGCGGTGATGAAGATTAAAACTTCTGATAAAACAGCAACTTAGTTAAATATAGTTAAGTCGGGTTTTGTTAGATAAGTTTAAAATAATCTGAATTACCAGTTGACTTTCTGAAAAGAAAGCGTAATATAGCCGACCTAGCTTGCTGCTGACGAAGCAGTAAGAAGATCATTAAGAGAATATGAAGAACAACTTGTGTGGATTTTTACTGGTTGATCGATCGAAATAATTTTCATTGATTGAATGGTAGAAATTTCTCGAAGTTTATTTGAGTAAATTTTTAGTCAGAAGATTAATGAGCCAGAATTGGTACCTTGT